>JAGHVC010000072.1 GCA_018064505.1 Candidatus Minthosoma caballi
ATTTTCAGTCATGTAGCCCGCTACACTCCTTCAAACTAAAAACAAAATCTGCATCCAAATAGAGCACAGCTATTATAAAAATAATTATGATTACCTACTTACCAGAACTTGTTGTGCTCCGGAGAATATTCGAATCCTGCAGCGGCAAGTTTTGAGATAAGGGCTTCTTTATCAATGTCTTCTTTCTGGCAGAGCTCGTCGAGCGAACTGTAGATGTCGCGCAGCTTCATGTTGATGGCGCTGAATAGCATCATTGGGTCTTGTGGTAGTTCCATGTTTATTTATTTGTTTTGTAGCCTTTTCTTCTGCAAATATACACATTCTTTGTGTTTCGAGGGTTGTGTTTGTGACAAAAAATGAAAGAATGAAGAAAGTTAGGGATTTGTTTTGATGGCTAAGCGATTTGTATTAACTTTGCAAAGGAAAAAACTTACAACTCACACTATGTTTGGAAAACGAAATGACAAGGAATTGAAACGATTGCTGGTGATGCGCTTCAGTGCAATGGGTGATGTTGCAATGACAGCGCCTGTGCTTCATTGCCTTGCAGTGCAGAATCCGCAGCTGCGAATCACGGTACTGACTCGCACGAGATTTGTCCCAATGTTTGAATTTCTGCCTGCCAATGTGATGGTGCAAGGCATTGATTTGGAAGAGTATAAGGGCATGGGCGGATTGAATAGGCTGTTTGGCGAATTGCGCAAGAGCAGTTTCGATGCAGTGTGTGACTTGCACGATGTGCTTCGTACCAAGTATCTCCGAACTTGTTTCATGATGACTGGCGTGAAAGTGGTGAAGGTGGATAAGGGCCGCAAGGATAAGCATGCGCTGATAGGCAACGGATTGAGTAGCAAGGCTCTGCGACCTATGGTGGAAAGATATGCCGATGTGTTCCGCTCACTTGGATTGAGCCTCGACTTGAGCAAGGTGGAGAAGGTGAATGTGAGAGGTGAGAGTTTCTTGCCAGTGAGACAGTTTGCTGGCATCAAGGAAGAGGGCGAGAAGTGGATTGGCATTGCTCCTTTTGCTGCTCACATGCAGAAGGTGTATCCATTGGAGAAGATGCAGCAGGTGGTGAATCTGCTTTGCGACAAGGGATGCAAGGTGTTTCTGTTTGGTGCAGGTAAGGCTGAGGCAGACATTCTTGCAGATTGGGAGCGCGAAGGGGCAAAGAGCGTGTGCGGCAAGCTTGGAGGCTTGAAGAATGAGATGTTGCTGATGACGAAGCTGGACATGATGCTATGCATGGACTCGGCTAACATGCACATTGCTTCGATGATGGGCATTCCAGTGCTTTCGGTGTGGGGGGCAACTCATCCCAAGGCTGGATTCACGGGATTTGGCCAGAAGCCAAGCAGCATTGTGCAGCTTGAGCTTGATTGCCGTCCTTGCTCCATTTATGGCAATAAGCCTTGCCAGTTTGGCGATATGCGATGCATGAACATCTCGCCAGAAATCATTGTAAATAGATTATTAGCTTTTCATAATGTATAAGTTTGTTCGTTCCATACTTTGGCTCATTAGCTTGCTGCCTTTCCCTGTGCTGTATGCTTTTTCGGACTTTTGCAGCCTGATAATGAGGCAGTTCTATCGCAAGAAGATTGTGCGTGAGAACTTAGCGTCGGCATTCCCGGAAAAGACAGAGAAGGAACTGAGGAATATCGAGGTGAAGTTCTATCATCAGTTTTGCGACAACTTTGTTGAGGATATCAAGATGCTGAGCATGAGCAAGGAGGAGATGATGAGACGCATCACCTTCGTTGGCCTTGAGGGCGTGAAAGAAAGGTTTGACAAGGGGCAGACATTCCTCTTTTTGTATCTAAGTCATTTTGGCAATTGGGAGTGGATTTCTTCAATCAACTACTCTTTGCAGCCTTGGGCAACTTCGGGGCAGATTTACCACCATATATATAATAAGGTGATGAATGAACTGTTTTTGGAGTTGCGAGGGCAGTATGGCGGCGACAACATTGAAATGAAGGAGACGCTGCGCAGGATTCTTGCCCTGAAGAAAGATGGCAAGAATCATGTGTTAGGATTCATTAGCGATCAGAAACCGAAATGGAATAGCATTCATCATTTCTCTCCGTTCTTGAATCATGACACGGCGGTGTTCACTGGCACAGAGCAGATTGCCCGCAAGATTGATGCCTTTGTTATGTATGGAAGAATGAGTCGTCCGCGCCGTGGATACTATCAATTGGAGATTATCCCGATGGAGGATCATCCTGCTACGCTGCCTCAGAATTACCTTACCGATTGGTACTTCCGTTTGCTTGAAGAGGATATCAAGCAGCACCCAGAAATGTGGCTTTGGTCGCATAAGAGATGGAGCCGTACGAAGGAAGAATGGCTGAGAAGGCAAGAGGAGAAAAAGAAGAAAGAAGAGCAGGAATTGTCCTAAAAGGGAAGCTTGAAATTGCTGTGTGCGTGCACACTTTTGTTCTGTTTGTCGCTTTTTTGCTGATTTTTCGTTGAGAAGTTGTTGAGAAAAGAAAAATAGTTATTAACTTTGCAGCGCAATTCGAAAAGGAGGGGAATCCGAAAAACTCCTTGTGCAAGGTGACATCGGGGTAACAGCCGATTCAGAAAACTCAACAATAATAAACAGAGTAGGAAAGTAAAAAGATTAATTTTAGGAAAATTATGAAGAAGTTTATTCTTGCTGCAATCGTTGCAGTTTCAGCAGTTGCTGCTAACGCACAGACTTGGGCTGGTGGTAGCCTTGGTTTCGGCACAAGCCATGTAAATGGTTCAGAGACAACAACTAAGACTTTCAACCTTCGTCCAGAGGTAGGTATGAGCATCAGCGACAATGTTGATGTTGCTATCGCTCTCGGCTACGATCATGCAAATGCTGCTACTGCAGTGAAGAACGCTTGGACAATCAATCCTTATGTTCGTTACGCATTCGTAAAGGCTGGTGATTTCTCAGCTTTCGTTGACGGTGGTCTTGGTTACACAACAACTCACACTAACGGTTTTGACAAGAACTTGAATGCAGTAGGTGTAAATGTAACTCCTGGTATCGCATATGCTGTTAGCCCAAAGGTTACACTCGTTTCTCACCTCGGTGATGGTCTCTACTACAACCACACTTGGCAGGATTC
Source organism: Candidatus Minthosoma caballi (assembly GCA_018064505.1). Lineage (GTDB taxonomy): Bacteria > Bacteroidota > Bacteroidia > Bacteroidales > Bacteroidaceae > Minthosoma > Minthosoma caballi. Next base: position 3,111 of record JAGHVC010000072.1, read on the forward strand.
ATATCACAAGAATGCTTTCGGTCTTGACCTCTTCAATGCCATTTCATTCGGTGCTTATGTAAGCTTCTAATCTTTAGATTAGTCAAGATAAAAAACAGCAAGGGCTGGCAGTGCGTCTGTCAGTCCTTGTTTTTTTTGTATTTTTCTATATTTGTTACAATATTATTCATCTTTTTCATTATCTTTGCACCTAAATCAATGAAATATGAAAGAATTTGTGATTTCGGAAGCTAAGGTGGAGACTGCAGTGATTGTAGGCCTTATCACTCCTCAGCAGAACGAGAGAAAGACAAAAGAATACCTTGACGAACTTGAGTTTCTGGCAGAGACAGCTGGAGCAAAGGTTATTCGCCGCTACACTCAGAAGGTGAATGGCCCAAGCAGTGTGACTTATCTTGGTTCGGGTAAGTTGCAAGAGATAGCTGAGTTCATTAAGGAAAAGCAGGATGAGGTGGATGCATATTGGGAGGAGCAGATGGCTCTGGGCCGACCATACGAAGCGAGCATTGTGACAGGCACGAAGGCAAGGCATGGTGACGACTATATGGACGACGACAATTTTGCAGCGAGCGATGGCTCTCAGGACTGGAGAGGCAGCAAGGGCAAGAAGCAGCGCAAGCTGGAGAAACTGCTTGCCAAGCAGCAAACGGTGCAAGAAGATGTGCCTCAGCCTGTGGGTATGGTAATCTTTGATGACGAACTGAGTGCTAAGCAGATACGCAATATAGAGAAGGAACTTGAAGTTAAGATTCTTGACCGTACATCGCTCATCCTCGACATCTTTGCAATGAGAGCACAGACATCGGCGGCAAAGACTCAGGTGGAGCTGGCTCAATACCGCTACATGCTTCCTCGACTCACTCGCTTGTGGACTCACCTGGAGCGTCAGCGCGGTGGTAGCGTGGGACTGCGTGGTCCTGGTGAAACGCAGCTCGAGATGGACCAGCGTATTATTCGCCATCGCATTTCGTTGCTGAAAGAACGCCTTGTGGAGATTGATCAGCAGAAGACGACTCAGCGCAAGAATCGTGGCCGACTCATTCGTGTGGCTCTTGTAGGATATACTAATGTGGGGAAATCCACCTTGATGAACCTGCTTGCCAAGAGTGATATTTTTGCAGAAAACAAGCTTTTTGCTACTCTCGACACTACGGTGAGAAAGGTGATTATTGAAAACCTTCCGTTCCTTCTTAGCGACACGGTTGGATTCATCCGCAAGTTGCCTACCGACTTGGTGGAGTCGTTCAAGAGCACTCTTGACGAGGTGCGCGAGGCCGACCTCCTTCTTCATATTGTAGATATAAGTCATCCAGACTTTGAAGATCAGATAAATGTGGTGGAGAAAACTCTTGGTGACTTAGGTTGTGCCGACAAGCCACAAATGATAATATTCAACAAGATTGATGCTTACAGCTGGGTGGAGAAAGATGCTGATGATCTCACTCCTCGCACTAAGGAGAATATCCCTCTCGATGAGCTCATGCGCACTTGGATGGCAAAGCTTAATGGCGATTGCTTCTTCATTTCTGCAGTTCAAAAGCAGAATATTGAAGAGTTTAAGTCGTTGCTTTACAAGAAAGTGAAAGAGATGCATGTGCAGAAGTATCCATACAACGACTTCTTGTATGAGACTTATGACGAGGAAGGGGAATAAAAAACTTACGAACTCTAAAAACTCAAAATAAATCATGCGTAAACTTACAGACATAGAGATTGGGCAACTTGAAGAACAAGGTTGCTGGGCAGAAGACTGGACAAATGTGCATGTTGATGATGACTTCACAAGCGAGCCGCTTCGCAATGTTTCATTCTACGGTCATGTGGAGATTGGAAGTCTCAATGGCACAGTGGAGATTGAAGATGGATTCAGAAGAAGATGCTGTATAAAGAATGTGTTGCTTCGCGATACTGTGATTGGAGACAACTGCTTGATTGAAAATGTAAAAGGATATATTTCCAACTATCAGATAGGCGATAACTGCTACATCGCAGACCTTGGCATTATGACTGCACAGGAAGGCAGCACTTGTGGAGGCGGCACTGTAATCTCCGTGCTCAACGAGGGTGGTGATGGCAATGTAGTGCTGTTCGAAGGTCTTACTGCTCAGATAGCATGGATGATGATAAACTTCCCAGCAGTGAAGCAGCTTGCAAAGTCCACAAAGACATACGATTGTGGCATTGTGGGGGCTGGTTCTAGAATCGTGGGAGTGAAGGAAATTAGCAATGTGCGCATTGACGAAGGATGCGAGGTGCAGGGCAGCAGCCGTTTGTCGAACTGTACTATTCTTAGCACAGATGATGCTTCGACTCTCATTGGTACAGACACAATCATAGAAAACACTATTGTTGCAGCTGGTGCAAGTATCATTGATGGCGCAAAAGTGGATAATTGCTTTGTGGGAGAAAGCGTGCATGTCGGCAAGGGATTTTCGGCAGAAAGCAGCGTGTTCTTTGCAAACTCATACATGGACAACGGTGAGGCTTGCGCAGCTCTTTGTGGCCCATTCTCAACAAGCCACCACAAGAGCACTCTTCTCATTGGCGGAGCATTCTCGTTCTACAATGCAGGCAGTGGAACAAACCAGAGCAACCATGCTTACAAGATGGGACCTATCCATTGGGGCTCTCTCGATCGCGGAAGCAAGACCGCCAGTGGCAGCCACATTCTTTGGCCAGCTCACATCGGCACATTCTCAATGGTGATGGGTAAAGTGAAGTCTCACCCTCAGGTGCACAAGCTTCCTTTCAGCTACATCATTGCCGATGAAGGCAACACTTGGCTTGTGCCTGGCATCAATATAAAGACTGTAGGTACATGGCGTGATGTGAAAAAATGGCCAAAGCGTGATGTTCGCCCTTTGTCTGCTCGTCAGGACATCATCAACTTTGCTTTCCCTAATCCGTACATCATTCAGTATGTGCTTGAGGGACTTGAAGTGCTCAAGAAGCTTCAGAGCAAATATCCTAAGGAAACAGAGGTTTACGAGTATCACGGATGCCTTATCAAGCAATCTTCTTTAGTGAAGGGCATACAGTACTACGAGCTGATTATCAATCTTTTCCTCTACGAATGCTTTGCTCACAACCAAACAGAAACCAACGATGCAATCGGTGGCCGCTGGCTTGATCTTATGGGCATGCTTGCTCCAAAGAACGAGATCGACAGCGTGGTTCGTGACATCGAAAATGGCAGCATTGCTTCTATCGGCGAGCTTCAAGAGATTCTGCAGCAGATTCATCAGTCATACTGCGACAGTGAGCAAGCATACGCTAACTTCATCATGCAGAGCCGTGGTGGCAATATGTTCGTTGACAAGGATCGCTGGATGCAGGAAGCAGAGCAAGCTCATGCTCAGTGGGTGCAGATGGTGAAGGCTGATGCTGAGCGTGAACACCAGCTTGGCGATGTTGATGATGAACAATTAAGAGATTTCTTGACAACAATAAAGTGATGTGAGATGTGAGAATGAAGAAATTGCTATTTCTATTCTTAATGTGCATGGCTGTGGTTTCAGTCAGTGCGCAGCGACAGTACGAGGCGGTGGATGGCGACCCAATGAAGGTGCGCATCTATACATTGTCTAATGGCTTGAAAGTTTATCTTTCGCAGAATAAGGAGAAGCCACGCGTCGCTGCCCACATAACTGTAAACACAGGTCATCGTAATGATCCCGCAGAGACAACCGGATTGGCACATTACCTTGAACATCTGATGTTTAAGGGGACAAGTCATTTTGGCACAACAGACTATGCTGCCGAGAAACCGCTGCTCGATAAGATAACTCAGCTCTATGAGGAGCACTATCGTCTCACAGACCCCGAAGCTCGTAAGCAGAAGTATCAGGAGATAGATTCTGTTAGTCAGCTGGCTGCTCAGTACAACATTCCGAATGAGTATGACAAACTCATGACAAGCATTGGCAGTGAAGTTACTAATGCCTACACTTCGTTTGACATTACCAACTACACAGAAGATGTGCCATCCAACGAGTTGGAGAAATGGGCAAAGATACAGAGCGATCGTTTCCAAAACATGGTCATTCGTGGTTTCCACACAGAACTGGAAGCCGTTTACGAAGAGAAAAACATTTCCCTTTCTGACGATGGGGAGAAAATGGACAACGCACTGATGGCAAAGCTCTTCCCGAGTCACAGCTACGGCACTCAGACTACTCTTGGCACTCAGGAACACTTGAAGAATCCGAGCATTGTCAACATTCTCAATTACTACAACAAATACTACAAGCCAAACAACATTGCCATCTGCATGGTTGGCGATTTGGATTTCGACAACACGATGGATATCATAGAGAGGTATTTCGGCAGCTGGCAGCCAGGTGCAGACATCGCCCCTCGCCAGTTTCCTAAGCAGCCGCAGTTCACCACTCCTCAAGACACATCTGTTGTTGGCATCGAGGAGGAACGAATGGTTCTTGGTTGGAGATTTAATGGCGCAGCAGATTGGCAGAATGATACTTTGCAGCTTGTGATCGGCATCCTCAGTAATGGTAATGCTGGTCTTCTTGACCTCGATTTGAATCAGAAAATGAAGGTGCAGAATGCTGTTGCTGGTGGTTTCTACTTGAAAGATTATTCATTATTTTCAATCTATGCATCTCCCAATGATGGTCAAAGTCTCGACGAAGTGAAGTCGTTGATTCTTGCAGAGATAGATAAACTCAAGAAGGGAGAGTTCGATGATGATCTTCTTACTGCAGTCATCAACAACATGAAGCTGATGTACAACAACATCATTGTCGACAACGATACAAGAATCATCAGCCTGGTTGATAGCTACATCTTTGGTCAGCCGTGGCAGGATGCAGTGCAGGAGCTTGATAGAATCAGTAAGATTACCAAGCAGGGAGTAATGAATTTTGCTGCTAAGTATCTCACTGATGGCTATGTGTGTGTCTATAAGCGCCAGGGGCAAGATGACAGTGTGAAGAAGATCGATAAGCCTGCAATCACCCCAATTCCTTCAAATCGTGATTTAAGTTCAGGGTTCTTCCGTGAAGTCTCATCTACTTCTGCAGAGCCAATCCAGCCTGTTTTTGTGGATTTCAAGAAAGATCTCACTGTCACAAAAACGAAGAGCGGCCTTCCGTTTATCTACAAGCACAACGATGCTAACGATGTTTTCTCTCTCACCTATCGTTTTCCATTTGGAAAGTCGGCTGACAATCGCTATGAAATCGCTGCTGAGTACATAAATCTTGTTGGAACAAACAAACTCACTTGTGAACAGCTCAGCAAGCAGTTCTACCTTCTTGCTTGTAAGTGGGGCGTGCATGTTGGAGACGAAGAGATAGAAATCACGGTTAGCGGACTTGGCGAAAACTTGGCAAAAGCAGTCTCTTTGCTTGAACATACGCTTGACAAGGCAACAGCCGATGCTGATACCTATAAAAGTTTTGTGGACCTCACCATCAAAGATCGTGAAGACGCTAAGCTCAGTCAGGAGTACTGCTTCCGCAACCTCTGGCAATATGCCGTTTTTGGCAGCCGCAACTCATTAACCGACATCATGTCGGCTGACGAGCTTCGAGCCGCAAATCCGCAAGTACTTCTTGACTTGATTCGTAGTCTCTCCTCTCATCAGCACACTGTCATCTATTTTGGCCCTGCTACAGAGGCAGAGGTACAGGCACTTGTCCGCAAACATCACAAGACACCAAAGAAATTGTTGCCAGCGTTGGAAAATCATCCTTATGAGTATCAGCAAACTCCTGTCAATGAGGTGCTGCTTGCCCCATACGAGGCAAACAACATTTATTTCCGCAAGTACAATTGCTCAGGTCGTCAGTGGTCGGTTGACGAAGCCGCTACTCAGGCATTGTTCAATGAGTATTTTGACGGAGGCATGAACTCTATTGTTTTTCAGGAGCTTCGCGAAGCTCGCGGACTTGCCTACAATTCAAGTGCGTTCTATTGCAGTCCTTCAAAGGTTGGCAACCCAGAGTATGCGATGGAACACATCATCTCTCAGAACGACAAGATGGGCGATTGCATCAGTGTGTTTGCCGACATCACCGATCACATGCCTCAGAGCCAGTCAGCTTTCCAGCTTGCGCAGCAAAGCATAATGAAGAGCATTGCTAGCCAGCGCATTACACGCAACTCTGTCATTCAAAGCTATCTTGAAGCTCAAAAACTTGGCATTGACTACAGTGTCAGCAAGCGCATCTACGAGGCCTTACCTTCGCTCTCGCTCTCTGATGTCACTCGCTTCGAGCAACAGCAGATGGCCAACAAGCCTTGGCGTTTCGCAATTCTCGGCAATGAGAAAGAACTCGATATGAAAGTGCTTGAGAGTATTGGCAACATCAAGCGATTGTCACTCACCGACATTTTCGGGTATTAAGAAGACCAAATAATTAGATTCCAGTTTCCTTTTCCTCACATGAACATTCGTATCTTAACCCTATCACTTCTTATCCTCCTTCTCTCGTCATCATGTGCGCAGAAGGAGCAACAGCCAGTGGCGACAATCACCACAGGCATCATCGAAGGCACAATAGATGATGGCATATTCTCATTCAAAGGCATACCTTATGCCAAAGCTGAGCGATTCATGCCATCAGAACCTGCTGATGCATGGAGTGACACGCTTTCGTGCAAGGAGTATGGTCCTTGGGCAAAGCAAGCCGAAAACGAAGGTAAGTCAGAAGAGGGAAAAGGGGACTTTTTGGCTAATGTGTGGACAGCTGGCATTAGTGACAATGCCAAGCGTCCTATCATGGTTTGGATTCATGGTGGAGGATTCTCTGTTGGTTCTGCTAATGCCGATCCTACCGATGGAGTTGCAATGGCAAAGAAAGGAGTGGTGCTTGTCAGTATCAACCATCGCCTTGATGTTATGGGCTTTCTTGATTTATCTTCTTTCGGAGTCAAATGGAAGAATTCTGTAAATGTTGGCATGCTTGACATAGTCAATGCTCTTAAGTGGGTGAAGCTGAATGCAGAAGCTTTTGGAGGAGACCCGGAAAACATTACTATATTTGGTGAATCAGGTGGTGGTGGCAAGGTCGGTACGCTCCTCTGCATGCCAGAAGCAAAGGGGCTGTTCCAGAAAGCAATCATTCAGAGTGGTGCAAAAGTTAACATCACGACAAGTGAAATTTCCCAACAGCTCGGCTGCAATGTTGTTAAAGAACTTGGCCTCACAGCCGAAACCATTGAGAAGATACAAACAATCAGCTACGATACACTGCTCGCTGCTAGCCGCAAGTGTCAGGCAGAGATTCTTGGAGCGCGTACTCCAGGAAGCATAAAGATGTGGGGTTTCTGCCCAACAGCTGATGGAGCAACACTGCTTCAACAGCCATATACTCCAGGTTTTTCATCCCTCGCACATGATATTCCAATCATGATAGGCACAACCTTCAATGAGCTTGAGCGCAAGTTCTACACCGACTCCACTCTCACTCAGACAAAGGCAGACACCATGCTTCTTCAGCGCTACGGCGACTCCAGCAACGAATATGTTGCAGCTTTCCGCGAAGCATACCCAGAAGGATCGCTTGCCGATATGCTCGGCATAGACAGCAACATACGCACACTCTCTCTTGCCGCTGCCGACTCAAAGTCGTCAGAGGGCGGTGCTCCAGTTTATGTGTTCCTCCTCAAGTGGGTGTCAGACTTTGACTCCGAGGGCAGTGGCTGTTACCATTCTCTCGACATTCCGCTGGCTTTCAACAATCCTTACGATGAGCGCTACCAAGTGAGGGAGGGTGATCCTAAAGCAGCATCAATCGCAGATCGCATGAGTAATCTGTGGGTAAGCTTTGCCAAGACTGGTATCCCTTCTTCGGAAGGAGTGCCAGCATGGGAGCCATATACAAAGGAGAATGGAGCTACGCTCATACTTGACAATGAGTGCTCGCTTCAGCATAATTTTGACCGCAAGCTGCAAGATTTACTTTATCAGTTCCTGAGGTAAAGTTGTTGCTTAGTTTTGTATATGCTTGATTATGTGGTGTATGAGTGATTCTTAAAGTGCTAATTCTTAATATGTTGTATTGTAAAAAATATTGAATATGAAAAAACAATTATTTATTTTGTCGGCATTGGCATTTGGGGTGCTGACTTTGTGTTCTTGTATACAGAACAATGGTTCAGCTACGGCTGCTAACACAGATACTGATAGTGTACAAACGGAGGCTGCTAACGCAGAAGCAGATAGTGAGGATGTAAAGGATGGAACTGTAGTGAAAGTCTTTGTTCCAGAGAATATTACATTCGTGAAGGGTATAGGAGAGGATACAAAGATTCTAAAATCTCCTGGATCAGATGTTTGCTTGATGTGGGTAGATTTGGGCGAGGGCTCTTATAATATTTGGAGCGACCAGAAAGCAGAGGACGGAATGGATGTTGCTGTTGAGTACTTTTGCGACTACAATGTGAAGCCTGTGCTTAGCACTAAGAATGGCTACTTCGAGATTCCTGTTGCTGATGCTGGCGTGGGTTATGTATCTTCAAGCAAGTGCAAGAAATTGGCTACTCAGCCAGTGACTGCTGCAGATCTTGAATCTGCTGGAAGTTACACAATTGTGAAGTCGGGCAAGTATAAAGGGCTCATTGTTGAGATGAATTTCGGCGAGGGCGGCGCTTACTATCAGTTGGGTGTGCTTGACAGTGGCTATGCTGTGTTCGCTCCTCATAAGGGTTGGGGATTCAACATTGACTTCTTGGATGAGGCAAGCTTCAAGATGAATGAGGATACTTACATGCCTGAGCTGCAGGTGAATTCCCTCAGCGAAGAGCAGATGGACAAGTTCGTTAGCTTTGTGCTTGAAGGAGGTGAGGATACGGAGTCTGATGGCGTGGAGATTATCACAAAGGATAACGAAGGACTTAGATGTGTGTATGTTTCGCCAGATGTTGCTGCCCGTTTTTGCAAGGTGAAGAAGATAGTATTTTAATGTGAGCAGCTCCATGTTTCCTTGGCTGTAGAGAACGGCTTAAAACATAAATTCATTAGTGACGCCTCTGGATACTGTGTTATCCAGGGGCTTTTTTGGTGCTTTTTTGCTATTATAATATGTACGCGAAAAGTAGCTTCTCCTATTGTAAAATAATGTTAATTTAAGAAAAATAATTAGTACTATGTATTGCAAAGTACTAAAGTTTAGCATAACTTTGCAGTGGAAAATAAAAAACATCTCTAATACCCTTCATGTGATGGGGGCAGGAGATGCTCCTAAATCTTAATTGTATGAATGTAGATAATGCTAAATCACAGATGAGGAAGGGTATGCTCGAGTACTGCATAATGTTGCTGTTGGACGAGAAGCCTTATTACACTTCTGACATCATTAACCGCCTGAAGGAGGCGGATTTGCTCGTGGTGGAGGGTACTCTATATCCTTTGCTGACAAGGTTGAAAAATGATGGCATCCTGTCGTATCAATGGCAGGAAAGCACGCAGGGGCCGCCTCGTAAGTATTATGTGCTGACGGATGATGGCAAGGATGTGCTGAAACAACTTGAGGCTGCTTGGAATGAGCTGGAAAGTACGGTGCATAATTTGAAAATGAAGAATGAAGAATAATGAGTGTTGTTAGCGAACTCAAAATTCAAGAACATAAAAAACTAAAAAAATGAAAAAGAATATTACAATAAATATGTGTGGGCGACTCTTTGCAATTGATGAGGATGCTTACGAATTGCTGAACCACTATACAGAGACTTTGCGAGGCTATTTTAGCAAGCAGGATGGTGGTGATGAGATTGCTAATGATATAGAAGAGCGCATTGCTGAGTTGCTTGACGAATTGAAAGCTCAAGGCGTGGCTGCAATCACTATCGAGCATATTCAGGATATCATAAAGAGAATTGGCGACTTGAAGGATATCACTGATAACGAAAACGATGATGATAACGATGACAAAAACGATGACGATAATAAAAACAAAAGCAAAAGCGGTGCAGCTAATAGCCCGAAGAAGCAGCTCTTCCTGAATCCGAATGATAAGATGGTGGCTGGCGTATTGGGTGGCTGCGCTCAGTATTTCGGTGGCAGTTCGCTGGTGTGGCGAATCCTGTTCGTGGCTTCGGCTTTCGCCTGGATTTTGTGGACGAGCATACTGGCTCTGTATTTCTTCTATGGCTTGCCAGTCATTGTGTATGTTCTTATGGCAATCCTTGTACCTTCGCCAAAGACTCCGGAGGATCGGCTGAAGATGAAGGGTAAGGAGGTGAATGTGCAGAACCTGGCTGAAGAGGTGGCTGAAACTTCCAAGCAAGAGGAGGCAAATGCAAATGGAAAGAAGAAGGGTTCTGGCAGTGGATTCTTCTCAATTCTGAGCAAGATATTCCATGTGTTTGGCATTATCTCCACTTTCCTGACATTCGGTATTCCTGGCATTGTGTTTTTCTGCATGCTCATAGCAATGATTTTTGTTCCAACGGAGTTTGTGACAAAGCTGTTCAATGAGGAAGTTGCCAAGCTGTATGCTGACAATGTTGTAGGTTTTTGGATGTTAGGTGTCAGTATCGTGGCAACATGCTTCATTCCTACATACTGCGCTATTCATAGTGCATTGAAGATGCTGGGATCTGTGCCTCCTATGAAGATATGGCAGAGAGTGACTTGGATTGGAGCTTGGGTGCTTTCTGTTGCTGGCATTGTGGCTTCTGGCATTAGCGTAGCTTCAGTTGTTTCGGATGCGGACGACATTATTAGGGAAAGAAGGGATGCTGAGTACAGAAAGTATGTTGAGGAGCACACTATCGACGGCATTTTCTATAATCAGGAAGGTGACTATGAGTTCCTTCGTGATGGCGGCTGGACATTGCTCAAGCATGAGAATTGTGATGACGACAGATACACATCTTCTGGCAAATACTATAATGGCGATGAGAGCGTGCGTTACCTGGATGCTTACTCGTTCTTCCGCAAGTTAGTGTACCAGGCAGAGCGCACAGACACGGTTGCTCCAGGCTATTACCGACTCACTGCTATAGGACGCTGCTCGAATGATGACACAGGTGCTTACATTTACGCTTTGTCAGGTGAAGGGGACAATGCCTTTAAGAGCCTTGCTTTGATTCCTGCTTTTGACAATGGAATTGAAACAGAGTATGATGACGAGGGCAATGAGATAGAAGTTGAAACTGATAGCACTTATCTTGACCAAGGATGGAGCATAGTAGCAATTGACAGCATTCCAGTAAGGGCTGGGGAAGTGGTTAAGTATGGAGTCAGCACAGATGCGGCTTTCACGGGCAAGAAGTGCACTGCTCAGTGGTTCTCTGCTACCGATTTCAAGCTTCAGCGAATTGGCGATCTAAAATGAAATAAGGCTTTTGCTTTATGCTTTAGAAACTGATATGACATTGCTTTTCAGTCAATTCGCCACTTGTGAAAGATTAATAGTTTATTATAAATAGGAAATTAATATATGACATGTCAATTCCGCGCTGAGTCGAGACGACTCGGTGCGGTTTGTTGTGCTACAGCTTGAAAAAGTGCGGTTTTCTTTGTAGCATTGAAAAAAATGCCGTAACTTTGCAGTCGAATTCGAATTCACATACACATTATATTATATATATAACTGATGCAGGACATTAGAAATATTGCGATTATTGCGCATGTTGACCATGGAAAGACAACTTTGGTTGACAAGATGTTGCTTGCTGGTAATCTTTTCAGAGAGAATCAGCAGACAGGAGATTTGATTTTGGATAACAATGAGCTCGAGCGAGAGCGCGGCATAACTATTCTTTCAAAGAATGTTTCTATCAACTACAAGGGAGTGAAGATTAATGTTATTGACACTCCGGGACACTCTGACTTCGGAGGTGAGGTGGAGCGTGTGCTAAACATGGCAGACGGTTGCATCTTGCTTGTTGATGCTTTCGAAGGTCCTATGCCTCAAACAAGATTCGTGTTGCAGAAAGCTCTCGAGATCGGTTTGAAACCAGTGGTTGTTGTTAACAAGGTGGATAAGCCTAACTGCCGTCCGGAAGAGGTGTATGAGATGGTGTTCGACCTCATGTTCTCTCTCAATGCAACTGAAGAGCAACTCGACTTCCCTGTGGTTTATGGTTCTGCAAAGAATGGATGGATGGGCCCTGACTACAATGAGCCTACCACCGATATTACTTATCTGCTTGATGTGATTCTCGACACAATTCCTGCTCCTGAGCAGATTGAGGGTACATCGCAGATGCTTATCACTTCGCTTGATTATTCTACTTACACTGGCCGTATTGCTGTGGGACGCGTGCATCGTGGCTCGCTCAAGACTGGTCAGAACATAACTATTGCTCATCGCGATGGTTCGATGGAGAAGACAAAGATTAAGGAGTTGCATACTTTCGAGGGTATGGGGCATCGTGCTGCTGAGGAGGTTTGCTCGGGCGATATCTGTGCTGTGATTGGTTTGTCAAACTTCGAGATTGGAGACACAATCTGCGACTTCGAGGCTCCTGAGTCTCTGCCTACAATCAGTATTGATGAGCCAACAATGTCAATGCTCTTCACTATCAACAACTCTCCATTCTTTGGCAAGGAAGGCAAGTTCTGCACAAGCCGTCACATCAACGATCGCTTGTCTAAGGAGTTGGAAAAGAACCTTGCTTTGCGCGTGGAGCAAAAAGAGGATAGTACGGATCAGTGGATTGTGAGTGGCAGAGGCGTGCTTCATCTTTCTGTGCTCATCGAAACCATGCGCCGTGAGGGATATGAACTTCAAGTAGGTCAGCCACAGGTTATCTACAAGGAAATTAATGGCCAAAAGTGCGAGCCAATTGAGGAACTTACAATCAATGTGCCTGAGGAGTTCTCAAGCAAAATGATTGACATGGTGACTCGACGCAAGGGTGAGATGCTTAGCATGGAGGCTCAGGGCGATCGTGTAAACATTGAGTTTGAGATTCCTTCACGCGGCATCATCGGTCTTCGTACAAATGTGCTCACTGCAAGTCAAGGTGAAGCAATAATGGCTCACAGATTTAAGAACTACCAGCCATTTAAAGGTGAGATGATTCGCCGCACTAACGGTTCACTCATTGCTATGGATTCGGGTACTGCATTTGCTTATGCTATTGACCACTTACAGGATCGTGGAAAGTTCTTCATCTTCCCTCAGGATCAGGTGTATGCAGGACAGGTAGTAGGCGAACATGTTCATGAGATAGACCTTGTGATTAATGTGACTAAGGCAAAGCAGCTCACAAATGTGCGTGCAAGCGGTACTGACGAAAAAGCTCGAATCATCCCTCCAGTAGTGCTTTCGCTTGAAGAGGCTTTGGAGTATATTAAGGCAGATGAATATGTGGAAGTTACTCCAAAGAGCATGCGTATCCGTAAGGTGATTCTTGACCATTTGGAGCGCAAGCGCGCCAACAAGGAAGATTAATCGCTGTTGCAACTCAAAATGGGCGTTTTGCGATGTGGAGTTTACAAAAACTGCACAAAACACCTCCAAGTGTGCATAAAATTAATAATTTAATGAATAAATCTTGTATTATTTAAAGAATTATTTTTACCTTTGCACCGAAATCGTAGATACGCAAGTATACCAAACGAGAACATTAAATAAAGAAACAAATATTTTTTAACTTAAAAAAATCAAGATTATGTCTGAAATTGAATCAAGAGTAAAGGCAATCATCGTTGAGAAGCTCAATGTTGATGAAGCTGAAGTTAAGCCAGAAGCATCATTCACTAACGACCTCGGTGCTGACTCTCTCGACACAGTAGAGCTCATCATGGAGTTTGAGAAGGCTTTCGGTATCAACATTCCTGACGATCAGGCTGAGAAGATCGGCACAGTAGGTGACGCTATCGCTTACATCGAGGCAAACGCTAAGTAATTTATATTTACTGTTTGACGATTTACCATTTACTATTTTTGCGAAAGCAGAGTAGTAAATGGTAAATTAGTAAATAGTTAAATCTTTAATAAATATTATGGAATTAAAGAGAGTTGTTGTAACAGGTCTTGGCGCGCTCACTCCACTCGGCAACACAGTTGAGGAATCTTGGGAGAATCTTAAGGCAGGTAAGAGCGGTGCAGGTCCTATTACTCATTTCGACGCTTCACAATTCAAGACTCAGTTCGCATGCGAGGTTAAGGGTTTCAACTCAGCAGATTTCATCGATCGCAAGGAATCTCGCAAGATGGACATCTACACTCAGTATGCGATTGCAGCTGCTAAGATGGCTATCGCTGACTCTGGCATGAATCTTGAGACTGTAGATAAGAATGAGATTGGTGTAGTACTCGGTGTTGGCATCGGCGGTATCAAGACTTTCGAGGAAGAAGCTGGCAACTATGCAGTTAATGGCCCTGAGATGGGTCCTAAGTTCAATCCATTCTTTATCCCAAAGATGATTGCTGACATCGCTGCTGGTCATATCTCTATCGAATACGGATTCCACGGTCCTAACTTCACTACAACTTCAGCTTGTGCTTCTTCAAGCAATGCTCTTGCTGATGCATTCAACCTTATCCGTCTTGGCAAGGCTAATGCAATCGTAACAGGTGGTGCTGAAGCTGCTATTTGGGCATCAGGCGTAGGTGGTTTCAACGCAATGAAGGCTCTCTCTACTCGCAATGAAGAGCCAGAGAAGGCAAGCCGCCCATTCAGTGCAAGCCGCGACGGTTTTGTAATGGGTGAAGGTGCTGGCGTTCTTATTCTTGAGGAACTTGAGCATGCAAAGGCTCGTGGCGCTAAGATTTATGCTGAAATGGTAGGTGCAGGCATGTCTGCAGATGCTTATCATATCACAGCAACACATCCAGAGGGTCTTGGTGCTAAGCTCGTAATGCAGCGCGCACTCAAAGATGCTGGCATGAACCCTGAGGACATCGATTACATCAATGTTCACGGAACATCTACACATGTTGGTGATATCTCAGAGTCAAAGGCTATTAAGGACTTGTTCGGTGAGGCAGCTTACAAGCTCAATATTAGCTCAACAAAGTCTATGACAGGACACCTTCTTGGTGCTGCAGGCGCTGTTGAAGCAATTATCAGCATTCTTTCTGTGAAGAATGACATTGTTCCTCCAACAATCAACCACGCTGACGACGATCAGGATCCTGAGATTGACTACAACCTCAATTTCACTTTCAACAAGGCTCAGGAGCGTACAGTTCGTGCTGCACTTAGCAACACATTCGGTTTTGGTGGCCACAATGCAAGTGTAATCTTCAAGAAATATGCAGAATAGGAATTGATATGATTTCTAGTCTATTAGATAGAATTAGGCTTCTTTTCGTCACTGAAAAGAAGCCTTTTTTGGAACTCAAGGCAATACTTGGCTTTTATCCTAAAAACATTCTTCTGTACAGACAAGCGCTTATGCATAAGTCTCTCGCATACTATGAACGAGAGAAACTGCGCGAAGAGGGCAAAAAGAACCCTAAAGTAAGCTCGGTGAACAATGAACGACTGGAGTTCTTAGGCGATGCTGTGCTGGGAGCTATTGTGGCAGATATTCTCTACAAGCATTATGGAAGAAAGCAAGAGGGTTTTTTGACAAGTTTGCGAAGTAAGATTGTATGCCGACGCTCGCTCAATAAGCTGGCAGTAGATTTAGGGTTGGACAAGCTCATCCTGTACTCTGGTGCTGTGACATCGGGACACAACAGCTACATGAACGGCAACGCTTTTGAAGCTTTCTTTGGTGCAATATACCTTGACCGCGGATATGATTACTGTTACAAGTTTATGAAGGAGGTGGTCTTTGTGAAGCATATTGACATTGAGGAAGTTGCCAAAGTGGAAGAAAACTTCAAGAGTGCGCTCATAGAGTGGTGTCAGAAATATAAGTTTCATTTTGAGTTCAGCCAACGCGAGATGCGAGATAGCCATCATAAGAGCACTCCTATGTTTAAATCTGAGGTAAAGGTGGAAGGGGTGCCTTGTGGCACAGGAATGGGCTACAGCAAGAAGGAGAGCGATCAGAATGCGGCTCAGCAAGCTCTGAAGAAACTGAAAACAAATACCGACTTGCTAAATGGCGTGAAGTCGGCAGCTAAGTTGCGAACAAATACTCAAATGGTGCCAGAGAAGAACGATTAATTGGCTAATAATGAGTTTTTTTCATATTTATTCCGTATCTTTGCATCGATTTATTCCATTTTGCGTCAGCGCACAAATACTATATAATGAATACTACAGGTTTTCTTAACAAGATATATTTCTCAAAGCGCCAGAAAGCACTTGAAAAATATGCTACTCGCGCTAAAGACATTCAACTGAAGATTTTCCGTCATCTTATCCGTCAGGGCAAGAAGACGCAGTGGGGTGCAGAGCATGACTACGCTAGCATAAATTCATACGAGCAGTTTCGCAAGAATGTGCATGTGAATACTTATGAGGAGTTGAAGAACTACATACAGTTGATGCGAGAGGGCAAGGAAAGCATTCTTTGGCCAGGGGTTGTGCGTTGGTATGCAAAGTCTTCAGGCACAACTAATGACAAGAGCAAGTTCATCCCTGTTAGCGGTGAAGGCTTGAAGAACATTCACTACAAAGGTGGAACAGATTGTGTGGTTACTTATCTTCACATTAATCCAAAGAGCAAGTTCTTCTCAGGAAAAGGACTCATTCTGGGTGGCAGCCATGCTCCTAACCTTAATACTCCAAACAGCCTTGTTGGTGACTTGAGTGCTATTCTCATTGAGAACATTCCAACTGCAGCAAACATGATTCGTGTGCCAAAGAAGAACATTGCTCTGCTGAGCGACTTTGAGGAGAAGCGCGATAAGATTGCTCGTGCTGCTATGGATATGAATATCACAAACATCAGTGGTGTACCTTCGTGGATGCTTAGTGTGCTCAATCGCGTGATGGAACTGAAGGGTGTCGATCGTCTTGATGAAGTTTGGCCAAACCTTGAAGTATTCTTCCATGGTGGTGTTGCATTCACCCCTTATCGTGAGCAGTATAAGAATATCATAGGATTGCCAGGCATGCATTATGTTGAGACATACAATGCTAGTGAAGGCTTCTTCGGCATTCAGGATGACCTCAGCGATTCTAACATGAAACTGATGATTGACTACGGAGTGTTCTATGAGTTCTGCCCTATGGATAACTTGGATGACAATGGCTATCCTATAGACGAAGAGAAAATAGTGCCTCTGTGGGATGTTACTCTTGGCGTGAATTATGCAATGATTATCAGCACAAGCTGTGGATTGTGGCGCTACCTTATCGGAGATACTGTGAAATTCTCGCAGAAAGATCCTTACAAGTTCAGTATTACTGGCCGCACGAAGCATTTCATCAATGCATTTGGCGAAGAGCTTATTGTGGATAATGCAGAGAAAGGGCTTTTGCAGGCATGCGTAGCTACTGGTGCTCAGGTGAAAGATTACACAGCTGCTCCAATCTTTATGGACAGCAATGCAAAGTGCCGTCATCAATGGATTGTTGAGTTTGCAAAAATGCCAGGTTCTGTTGATGAGTTTGCAACAATTCTTGACCGTTCATTGCAAGGAATCAACTCTGACTACGAGGCAAAGCGCCATAAAGATATTACACTCCAGCCACTTGAGATTATTGTTGCAAAGCAAGGACTCTTTGACGAGTGGCTGAAAGGTAAGGGTAAGCTTGGCGGTCAGCATAAGATACCTCGTCTCAGCAATAGCAGACAGTATATTGAAGAACTTCTTGAGATGAATAAATAAAAAGATGAAGCGAAAGCATATCCTCTTTACTCTTTACTCTCTACTTTTTACTCTCATTCTTATGGCTTGCGCCAATATGGGAACGCCTGATGGTGGCCCTTATGACGAAACGCCACCTAAGATCGTGCGTACAACTCCGAAGTTCGGCGCAACAGGCAGTGATGCCACAAAAATTGTGATTGAGTTTGACGAGATTGTGAAGATTGAGAATGCTCAAGAAAAAGTGGTCGTCTCTCCTCCTCAGCTTGAACAACCAGAAATTGAGGCAAGTGGCAGAAAGGTGGTTGTAACTTTGCTCGATTCTCTAAAGCCAGGAATGACTTACACAATCGACTTTGGTGATGCTATCGTGGATAATAATGAGGGAAACCCATACGGCGACTATGCATTTACTTTCTCTACAGGAGAAAGAATAGATACTTTTCAAGTGTCTGGCAATGTGTTAGATGCTTCTAATCTAGAGCCAATCAAGAATATGCTTGTCGGTCTCTATAGGGTGGGAGATGACGGTGATGAGGCAGAGGTGGCAGAACTTCATGATTCTGTGTTCCGCACTATTCCTTTCGAACGCATTTCGCGTACTGACAGCCGTGGACATTTCGTTGTGAAAGGTTTGGCTCCTGGCAAGTATCGTGCTTTTGCGCTCAATGATCAAAATCAGAATTTCGTTTACGATCAGCGCAGCGAAATGATTGCTTTTTCCGAGCGTATTCTTGCAACTTCAAGCAAGCCAGATGTTCGTCAAGATACAATTTGGCATGACAGTATTCACTATGACTCTATCGTTCCTGTTCCTTACACTCATTATTATCCAGATGATGTGGTGCTGATGGCGTTTGAGTCAGCTAAGCAGAACCTTTACAAGTTGAAGGAAGAGCGTCCGATACCTCAGCAGTTTACAATAATTTTTACTGCTCCATGCGACACTTTGCCTAAGTTGACAGGATTGAATTTCGATGCGGAAGATGCTTTCATCATCGATGCCTCACAGAAGAAAGACACTGTGAATTATTGGATTCGCGACTCTCTCATCTATAACCTCGATACTCTTGGCATCCGAATCGACTATTATGGTACAGATACTTTAGGAAACCTTGCCCCAACCGTAGATACCTTGTATTTGGTGTCAAAGCTCACAAAAGAGAAGATTGCTAAGCAGCAGAAGGAAAAGTATGAAGAGTGGGTGAAGGAATGCAAACAGAAAACAAAGGAAGAACGCCGTGCAAAGAAGAACGAGACGAAGAAAGATGAGGACGAGAATGAACAGCTTCCTGTTGAACAAGGCGAATTGGTAGAGCTGACAGATTCTATTCAAGATGCAGAACAGCAATTGGTTACTCCTGTTGAGAAGGAAGACAATGCGGAAAAGATCGATGAGGATACTTCTTCGGGCAAGAAAAAGAAGAAAAAGAAAAAGGATGATGACATAGAGATTGAGATCCCTCCAATGCCAGAGGAGTTTATGGAGTTTAAGACGACTAATGCTCAGAGCCTTGATCCAGACAAGAATATAGACTTTACCTTCCCTGAGCCGCTTGACTCTGTGGATATGAGTAAGATTCATTTCTATAATAAGGTAGATTCAATCATTACTCCTGCTCGCTTCCTCTTCCGTAGGGTACCAGGCAAGGTTATGACATACAGGTTCTATGCAGAATGGGAAGCGGATTCAGCTTACTCTCTCGAGATAGATACTGCGGCGTTTGTTAGCATTTATGGCAAGCGCAATGAGGCTACTAAGAGAAATATCAAGGTGAAGTCGCTCGACTCGTATTCAACACTGTTTGTTGTGTTGAGCAATGCTCCTGCCAATTCGATGGTGCAGCTTATTGACGCAAGCGATAAGCCAGTGAAGACGGTGAAAGCGCAGGATGGCAAAGCGGATTTCTATTTCGTCAATCCTGGTACTTATTATATGCGTCTTTATGATGATGCCAATGGCAATGGAGAATGGGATACGGGCGAATATGATGATAACTTGCAGCCAGAGCAGATGTACTATTATCCCGAAGCTCTCACTCTGAAGGCTCAGTGGGAAATCACTCAGGATTGGAATCCAACAGCAGTTCCTCTGCCAAAGCAGAAACCTGCTAAAATCACGAAACAAAAGCCTGACAAAGAAAAGAGTATAAAGAAAAAGAACTTCGAGCGTGAGGCACAGAAGCGCAGTGGAAAATAAACATTCACAATAATACTATTATTGCCGATTGTTGACAATTTCGTTCAACAATCGGCTCTTTTTTTTCTCGCTTTTTGTACCTCTCGTTTCTTTTTGTTAATTTTGTGACGGAAATTAACTATAACTAACTTTTTTATCACTTTTATTATGAATTTAAAGTTTAAAACCCTGCTTTTGCTAGGGGTAAGCTTTGTATGTGGTGTGGCTTGTGCTCAGCAACAAGATACAGACAACGATGGAGTTTGTAATCCAGATATGCAGCATCCTGCTTATGGAATGTATGTAGATTATGAAAGATATCCTCAATTGACAAATGTGCCAACTATATATTTAACTTGTGATGAAGGGGTGACTCTTGATTATGTAAATAAAACAGAAACATACTATTCTGCACATATTGTAATTGTAGATAAAAATGGGAAAATGAAACAACGAGATGAAGCTGTTTCGTTTAGAGGAAGGGGTAATTCTTCTTGGAACTGTGGTTCGTCAAAAAAGCCATGGAGATTAAAGTTCCCTTCAAGAACTGACTTGCTAACAGAATTGAATAGCGATTACACAGAAGTCAATAATTATGCGAATGCCAAAAGCTGGACATTGTTGGCAAATTTCTTTGACAAATCATTGATTCGCAATGCTGTAACCAATGAATTAGGTAAAATGGTAGGATTGGCATTCTTTCCTGCTTATAAATTTGTTGATTTAGTATTGAATGGAGAATACTATGGAACATACCAAGTTTCTGATCACATGGAAATAGCTCCTAAGCGTGTTGAGATTGATAGTGAAACTGGCTGGTTTGTTGAACAATGCATAAATAATAATGGATTTGTTGAGGATCCTTATTTTGTAGTTGATGGATATTATTTTAATATAAAAAATCCAGATGCCGATGTTGCTATAAATTTTGGTGAGACGACAGATCCTAAATATCAAGAAATGAAGGCCTTCTTTAGCCAAGCAATTCCTGCGGCGAAGAATGGAACTTCAGGATGGGAACAGTATTATGATATTGAATCTCTTGCAAAGTTCATCATGTGTATGGATATTACAGGAAATTATGATGGTGCAATAGCAAATGATTATTTCTGGACAGAAGCAACAGAGCCAAAACTAAAAGCCGGTCCTCTTTGGGATTTGGATCTTGGCTATGGTAATAAAGAGGATGGAAATAAGCATTTCTGGGAGTATCAAGGTCAAGGTTTTGCGTATTTTTATCCTGTTATTTATAGAAGTGCAGCATTTCAACAAGTTTTTTATCCTATGTGGCAATCTTTATATAATAATGGAGGACTTATTGAAAGTTTGAATGACAAGGTTGATGCAATTTATAATGAAGTGAAAGCATCGGCAGTTAAGAATTTTACAGAAGGAGGCCATCAGCAGCCAGGGTGGCGTGAAGCATGGTCTATGAATGATAATTCTTATATGGGTAAGAAGTATTCTGGCGGAACAGTTGAACAGAATTATGCTAATGCAGTAAACGATATTAAGAGTTTTATAAGTTCTCATTTAGAATGGCTAAATACTCAATATACAAATGATTATGCAAGTTATGGACCAAAAAATCCGGGTGAAACAGGAGGAGAAGATCCTGAAAATAGCTTGGGGTTAAAAGTGGTAGGCAAAAACGCCTATTTTGCCCCTAATGAATATGGCGAAATGCTATACACCTACACAGGCACTGCTGCAACGATGCTTGAAGGAGCAACTGTTGAAATCGAGGCAACTGTAGATAATGTGGATTTGTATATAGGCAATACAATCTGGAAGAACGGAGACTTGTACAATAAAATCAATTCTTTTGTTTTGACAGGTGATGATGTGATCAAGTTAAGTCAGAATAATTACACTTTCAGCATTGTTGTATGGGAAAATGGAGAATGCTCTAGCGTTACCCTCTCTGGTGGTCAGTCGCAATGCTCCATTAATGGACATGCTTATAGCAGGGGATTATATAATGTGAATGAGGATGGAACTCATAGCTCAGTATGTGATGTTTGTGGTGAAGTAAGTACGCAGAAGGAATCGCATTCTTATGGAGAGTATGATTATGATAAACAAAATAATGGAACCTACTTTAGGGCGCATTCATGTACAAAGTGCGGAAACAAAGAATTTGACAATAGCAATACTGTTTATTACGAATTTACGGTTTTCCCACAAAGTTCAGAATCGGAAAAAATCATAGCTTCTACATGGCATCCTACTGATGAATTGCCTAATTCTATAGCAACAGTCAAAACTACTCCTTCTGGTGCAGAAGCCAATATACCAGATAGCTGGAACATTGTGAATAAAACCGCAAATGCTGATGGGGACAATACATGTACAGATTTTCGTCTAACAGATGGTCATCCATATTATAGTGAAACTAAGTTTGTTGCCGCAAAAGCCACATATTCTCGCCGTATATCAAATGCTTGGGGTACTATCATTCTTCCTTATAAGTTCCAATCTGCATCAACGGATCATGCTGATTTCTATCATCTTAGCAAGGCAACAATAGGAAATACAGAAGGAACGCTAGTGTTCACTCCTATTGACCCAAGTATTGATGGCAATGCAAGCGCTTACACGCCTGTTGTGTTCAAGGCAAAAGATCGTAATGGAGGCACACTTAAGGTGGATGGTGAGAATATCACAGTAAAAAAGTCATCAGCAGATAAGTTTAATTCAACTATTGATGGCTGGACACTTACAGGTTCTGTAGAGCCAATCACAGTAAATGGAGACGGAATATATTATATCAAAAACAATCTGTTCTGGCATGCTACAGGTGAGTTGACAAATCCTGCTTTCCGTGCTTATTTCACAAATTCAAATCCAGTTTCTAATGGAGTGAAGATGTTCAGCCTTGCAGTGGAAGGTGACGAAACAGGAGTGAAGAATGTGCCGTTAGAGGATGCTGCTCGGCTTGCTGTGTTTGTGGAGAGTGACGGAGTGATGCTTTCTGCTGTGAAATCTACAGAGGTGGCAATCTATGGAGTGAATGGCGCTCTTGTGCATAAGGATTTGATAAAAGCTGGCGATGAAAAGAAGGTGGAACTTCCAGCAGGAGTGTATGTTGTGAATGGAATTAAATTTGTAATTAAATAAAGGAGGATGATTATGAAAAAGAAAGAATATGTTGCTCCATATAGTAAGGTGTATGCTGTTCAGTTGGAGAAGGTGGTTCAAACTTCGCCAGACAGCAATACAGGTGCTCCATCGCCGCAACCTGAGTCTTTGAATTTTGGAGGAGATGATTCAGGACAACTAGATGATTTTGCCGTCTCAGAAGCAAGAGAGCGTTCTTCCTTTGCTCCTGATTCTCCGTGGGAGCAGATTTGGTAGCTTTTTGCCCCTCTCAACTTACGCCTTTTACCTCTCGTAACTTACGCCTTGTATTGCACGGTCGATACAAGGCGTATTGTATGTGCTTTGCGCCTTGTATTGTACGAGAGGTAAAGGGCGTAAACTTTTGCTCATCATCTTGATGGCTTGCTGACGGATGCGAGTAAGGGCAGTAGTAAGCATTTTTTGTGGAAATCATCGTGTATAAAGAAAAAAACTCGTAACTTTGCAGACGAAAAGGATTAAAAGGTTGTTGGTATTCAGAAGAAAAAGATGGCTTTTAGTCTTTTAGTTTCTAACTCTTAACTTCACAAAATGGCACAGAAACCAAGCATTCCGAAGGGAACACGCGACTTTTCGCCTGTGGAAATGGCGAAGCGCAACTACATATTCAACACAATCAAGGATGTATATGCTTTGTATGGTTTTCAGCAGATTGAGACTCCTGCAATGGAGAATCTCAGCACGCTGATGGGCAAGTATGGCGAGGAGGGCGATAAGCTTCTCTTCAAGATTCTTAATTCTGGTGACTTCTTGCACGGCATGACTCCTGACGAAGTGGCAAACACAAGCACTTTGAAGCTTGCAAGCAAGTTCTGCGAGAAGGGCTTGCGCTATGATCTCACAGTGCCTTTTGCTCGTTTTGTGGTTCAGCATCGCGAAGAACTTGCTTTGCCATTCAAGCGTTATCAGATTCAGCCAGTGTGGCGTGCTGACCGTCCGCAGAAGGGCCGCTATCGCGAGTTCTATCAGTGTGATGCTGATGTGGTTGGCAGCGAAAGCTTGCTCAACGAAGTGGAGCTGATGCAGATTGTTGACACTGTGTTCTCTCGCTTCGGTGTGCGTGTGTGCATTAAGATAAACAACCGCAAGATTCTTACTGGTATTGCAGAAATGATTGGTCAGGCAGATAAGATTGTTGACATCACTGTGGCAATTGACAAGCTTGACAAGATAGGTCTTGATGCAGTGAATGCAGAGTTGGCAGAGGATGGAATCCCTCAGGATGCCATTGAGAAACTGCAGCCAATCATCAAGTTGAGTGGCACTAATGCTGAGAAGCTTGCAACAATGAAGGAAGTGCTGAAGGATAGCGAGATAGGCATTAAGGGTATTGAGGAGTGTGAGTTCATTCTTGGCAAGCTCGAGGCTCTTGGTCTTAACAATGCTATTGAACTTGACCTTACGCTTGCTCGTGGCTTGAACTATTACACTGGTGCTATCTTCGAGGTGAAGGCTCTTGATGTGCAGATTGGCTCTATCACAGGTGGTGGCCGTTACGACAACCTTACAGGCATCTTCGGAATGCCAGGTCTCAGTGGTGTGGGCATTTCATTTGGCGCAGATCGCATCTTTGATGTTCTCAACCAGCTTGACCTCTATCCTACAGAGGCAGTGAATGCCACTCAGATTCTGTTTGTTAACTTTGGTGAAGCTGAGGCAGATTTCTGTCTGCCTGTGCTTGCAAAGCTTCGTGCGGCAGGTGTTCGTGCTGAGATTTACCCTGATTCTGCTAAGATGAAGAAGCAGATGAGCTATGCAAATGCAAAGGGCATTCCTTTCGTGGCAATCGTTGGCGAGAACGAGATGGCAGAGGGAAAGATTAATCTGAAGAACATGACAACAGGAGAGCAGTGCATGGTTACTCCTGATGAAATACTTGAGAAGCTTTAGTGTTTCAAAGCTTCATTGCGAGCTGTCTCCAAAATTTTGTCAAGCTGATCGTTGAGCTGTGAGGCAGCGTCATAAATATACTTAGAGTATTCGGCTTTATCCTTGTCGCTGATGCTGATTTCCTCATCTGCAAGCACTTGGCTAAAGCCGATTACTGTTTGCAGAGGAGTGCGCACCTCGTGGTTCATATTCTGAATGAAAGCATTCTGCAGTTTGTCTGCTGCCACTGCTTTGTTGCGAGCTGTGTGCAGCATGTGGTAAAGCTGCATGAGTTTGCGCATTGATCTCCTCTTTTGATAGTTTCTAACGAAGAAATAAGCAACGGCAAGAATGAAGAATCCTACAATGATGGCAAGCAGCAGTCGGATGTTGCTTGCTTGTTTCAGCTTTTTATCTGCTTGAGCACGCTTAAGTGCTTGTTCTTGAGCCGCAATTTTAGCCACTCCGCTGATGCTGTCTTCGATGAGCAGCATGCTTTCATATTCGCGAGCATGTGATTCTCTTTCCATTACGAGCCATTGGCTTGTAAGCTTCATGTCTTCTTGCTCAATATCAGCCTCTTTCAACCTCAGTTTTGCAAGAGCAAGCTCCTGCTCGTGCGCTGCAGCTGATACCTTAATATTCTCGGTTTTAGATGTGAAAGCAGCTATGTTGTAATCTGTGTGCGAGCTTGCAATTGAATCGTGACGAGCGCGTCCTTGCACCAACAGATTGTATGCCAGCTTGTAGTCATGTTGCTTGGCTGTCAGAATGTGCATGTTAATCTGATCTCCAATGTATGATACTGAGTCTGCATAGGCATGTGCAAGCTCGTAGTTGCCATCAAAAGCAGCTTTCATGCACTCAATCTGGTATAGGTCGTTATTTCCTATTAACACTCCAACCTTTGAGATGTATTTCTTCAGTTGATCATATTTTTCGTAGAAACTTTTCTTGTGTTCTGCATTGCCGGCAAAAAGGCAATGATCGAGCATTGTGCCGAGGCTGTCAAGCTCTGTTTTTGCAAGGCTGAGAGAAATATCATAATATTTGTCGCGGTCTTTTCGCTTGTCTGTCACAGAGGCAAGGCAGCGATAAAGGTAGGAGATGGAATTGTCTTTAAGTTGTTTCGCTTCTTCTATCGCAAGCTTGTAATATTTGCTGGCACTCTCATTGTCGCCAATGCGAGTGTAGATGAGAGCTATGTTTTTATTGCATCCCATCACTCCTGCTCTAAAGCCTTCCATGTTTGCTTGATCTCGCATCTCGCTGGCGAGGTGTGTAGCCTCCATCATATCATACGACATTATGTGGCTGTAAATCTCAATGTCGTAGGCGTGGTAATAATAGCTTTTGTCATTTTGTTTTCGCGCCTCAGCACGGAGATTGTCTGCTGCCACATGCATGTTTGCTTTGTCGTCCACTTCTGAGTAGTAGTAGAGTGGCAGTAAGTATGCAAACAATCTTGCTCGCTTATCATTGAGCCTGCTTGATGCTTGCATGATTGAGTCAGAATACGCAAGAGCCAATTTGGCTCCACGATGACGCAAACCGTCAGAATATAGTCGGTAGCATTCTTGTGAAATGCGGTATGGGTTGTCATCAGCAAATGTCATGCAAGTCACAAAGAGGGCGATGCAGAGTGCTGCTGCTCGTCCTATTTTTTGTGGCAATATGTAGTTCAAAAGAGTCATTTGCTGTTGTTTGTTGTATTCGTTGAGTTTGTCGCGTTTGTTGTGAGAGGGAATGCGAAAACGAAACGGGCGCCATTGGTGTAGGTCGTGTCGCATTTCACGAATCCGTTCAATCTGTTGGAAATCAAGCGGCAAATGTTGAGGCCTAAGCCTGTGCCTTGCTTGAAATCGTCTAGCTTTGTGAATCGTTCAAAGATGTTCTCTGCTTGTTCTTTCGGAATTCCACAACCAGTGTCGGCAACAGAGAATGTGATGAGGCCAGGATTCTCGGTGAGCGAGCAATGCAGATGAATAGAGCCCTCAGTGGTGTGCTTGCATGCATTGGTGAGGAAGTTGATAAGCACCTGTTGCACGCGGCGAGCATCAGTCATGATTGTGAACGAATCGTCAACATCAGAAGTCATGTAAAGCTGCACTCCATCCTGCACTCTGTATTCTGCTGATGAAATGGCAGAGCGGCAAATGTCATTCACCTCATGCTCACTAATCTTGATGTTGTATTTTCCATTCTCAATGTCGCTGATGTTCAAGATGTCGTCGATGAGCATAGTGAGCATCTTTGCATTGTTCTGAATATGGTTGCTGTACGCCTTATGTTCTTCATCTGAAAGAGGAAGATCAGGGATGCCGAGAATCTGTGCAAATCCCATCACGGCGTTGAGCGGGGTGCGGATTTCATGGCTCATGTTTTGGATGAAAAGATTCTTCATCTGGCTAGCATGAACGGCATCATTGCGAGCAATTCTCAGTTCGTCTGTCAGCTGCTGCAAGCGTGCCATGTGCTTGCGGTGCTTGTTTGTTCGGAATATCAGCACTGCTGCAATTATGATGAGCAAGCACAAAACGACTACGAGTGTTATGATGTTGTACTGCAACTGCTGTTCCTTCACCGTAGTTTCTGCCAGAATGCGGTCCATCTCAATTGCCTCAATCTGTCGTGCTCTGCCTTGGTTTCTATTGCGCAACGAGATATTGTGAGCTTCCTTTTCCTTTGTTTCTTTCTCCAGTTTTAATGCCTCGTTCTGCTTTTGAGTAAGCTCATTCTCTTTCTCAATCTGAGCAAGTTCCATATTGGTGATTTCCAATTCATTGTCTCGTGTTCGTCGGGCAATATTGTCTGTTTCCAGATTGTGGGACAGCTCTCTTACATCCTTTACCACTTGAGCTCGATTGCAAGAATCAAGATATTCCTTAAGTTTTTCTGAATGCTTGAATGCTTTCTTGTAATCTCCAAGATTGACAAAGTGCTTGCTCAAGAAAGCATGTTTTGAAACGAAGTCGCTGATTTCCTTTGCTGTTTCCTCTGCTTTTTCTGCGTTGCCTGCAAAGTCATAAGCGTATGCTTCGAGCACTGTGTTTTGTAGTTTATATGTGCTTGCCTTGCCATTGCTATTGGCAACCTTGCTAAAAGCACTGCTGTATTTGTAAAAGTTGTCTTTGTCCCCAAGCGTAGCATACGCTTTTGCAATGCTGAAATATAGCAAAGCCTTTGAGCGCTCGCTTTTTGTTGCCTCTATTCCTTGAGAATATAAATGCAGAGCCTGTGCCGACTCTTTTGGCATATAAAGGTCTCCAAGCTTTTGATACAGAGTGCCAAAATCAATGTTAACATCCCCCAATTTGTGAGCTTGGTTTATGGCCTCTGACAAATGCTTCTTTGCCTCAGCGCGATTGTTTCGTGCGAGGTAAACTTCGGAAATTGCTTTTTCGGCCACAAACTGACCATAAGTACTCCCATCTGCTTTAGCTTTGCTGACCATTGCGTCGGCTAAGTCGAGAGCTGTCAGTGAATGCTTTTCATCCAAAGCCTTGCTGACTTTTTTTGCCATTGAGTCATAGCTCTCTTGGTTCCGTTGCGAATTGTTTTTCTGTGTGTTTCCATCGTTTGCGATGAATACAGATTCTTTTCCGGTGAAGCAGTTGTGAGCACACACATTGCTGAAGCACATAATAGGCGCCAGCAATAGTAATAATATTTTTTGTCGTATAGTCTTCAAGATGCGATAGCCGCTCTATTATCAGCCCATCTTCTTCATAGCCTCGTGGAGGTTGATTTGCTGAGTCACGCTCGCAATCAGTTTCTCCATGATCACTGGCTTGTTGATGAAGTCGTTGGCTCCAAGGCGGAATGCACGAGTGATGTCTTCCTCTGAGTTGAGGGCAGAGAGCACGATGATAGGAATCTCCTTTGTGTCGTTGTTCTCACGCAAATGAGTGATCACCTCGAATCCGTCCATGATTGGCATGAGGAGGTCGAGAAGAATAAGATCTGGCTTTTTAGCAGCAACAGCATCGAGCGCAAGCTTTCCGTTGGTTGCTGTTCGTACCTCGAAAGTGTACTTTGTAAGCATCTTCTTGATGAGGAGCACATTCAGCGGCACATCGTCAACGATGAGTACTGAAAGGCTGTTTACATCGATGCCTTCGTGGATGTATTGATTCATATTGTCCATGTTTTCGTGTTAGTCAAAGTTGTTTTTTAATTGGAAAAAGTCTATGTCGTTTTTGTTTTGAAGTTCTTGAATTATCAAGTGCCATCCGTATGGCTTCCCATTCTATGCGATGGAGTTTGGACGGCCTTATTTCTTCTTAATTGTTGGGTCGTAGTCAACGCAGTCGTCAGGTGATTGAGAGATAAAGTTCATCTCCTTCACGAAATCCTCGATTGTTGACTGGTTGCCCTGCAATTTCATGTAAGTGTAGCAGATGCGCTCTCCTGGCTCGATAGTAGTGAGAGCGGCTCTGATAGTCTCCGACAGCATCACCTGGAAGTTGATGATGCCCTCTTCCGTGTCGCCGGTGTAGTTGCGGATAATCGTGCCGATGTATGTGATATTGTTTGCTGCCGACACTTTGTTGTTAGGGAAGTACAGGCATGCCAATTCGATGAACTCTGGGCGAATAGGCATTGTCTCTCCTTTCTCGTTGAGAATCCACATCTTGCCCACCAGTACATCGCCCTTGATGTTGCCGCTGAACTTCTGCTCTGCGAGCAATCGGATGCGGTTGACGAAGCGGTTGTACTCGATATAATTATCGTAGAACTCTGTGTAGATAGAAAATCCGATGTTTGGAGAAATGATAGACGAGCGTCCTTCTGCAGTGATTTCGTAGATGCTGATGTCCTGAGGAATCAATTCGTCTGCATCGTGCATCTTCTGGCAGCTAGTGCAGATTGTCTTCACCTTTGGCTCTATGAATGTGTTGCCGCAAGTGTTGCAAGTGTGAATTGTTGTTGGACGGTCGTAGTCAACTCCTATGTGGCGCAACATCTGATGGCACTTAGGGCAGCGCAGCTGTCCGCCGAAACTGTAAGTGTGCTCAGGCGAAACATTGTCGCAGCGGAAGTGGTGAATCACCTCTTCTGTCTGAATAGATGACTGTCCGCACTTCGGGCAAGTGTGTACATATAATATATGAGAATGCAAGCATGAAGGGCATAGATGCACCTTGTGCACAAACTTAGTTGAGCGGAACATGCCTTTCTCAACCATCGATTGCACGAACACAAAGTACTCGCTCAGCTCATAGTGTCCAAGACGGTAGAATACATCGAACACAGGAATCACATATCCTGTCGAAGCCGACACATCAAGCTTTGGCACCAGCTCTGTTTTCTTGCGCGATATAAGGTATCTTGTCAGTCTTATGAAAAATTGATTTGAAGAAAGAATAGGATCTTCCTGAGTCGTGAGTCCTATCTTTGTGCGGTAGCTGATGAGATCCTCTATCTTCGTCATCACATCCATGTTGTTCCAGTCATCAGCATAGCCGTCCACGATTTCGTCGTAGTTGCCAAGCTTTCCATTCAGCGAGCTTGCCACAAACAGTGGCTTGTAGCAGCACTTGCTCGAAGTGACAGGATTTATGTGGTTGAGGATGGTCTTTGTTTCTTCTGCCGATTCATTTGCAATGAAAATGACATCGAAAAGATACTCTGGAAAGTCAGGGCTCTCATCAAGTGCAAATGGGCTGTCAAGGAGAAGAACTCGTCTGCCGCCATCGTTGTTTTGTATGGTAATCATATTTTAAGTAGTGAGTGTGAATTCCTCGTGTTTTTGATAATTTAAGCATGGGCGCAACTCGCCCTTGCATGTCATAGGTTGATATGCAAAATTAAAATAAAAAAATGAGAAACAAGTTTTTTTATGCTATTTTTTTATGTTTTCACTCTTTTTTGCACGAAAACACCACAAAATCCAACGGTTTAAACCATCTCCAAAATCTAAAACAAAAAAGTTATAAGCTTTTTCTTACACATTACTAAATACTAAAATCAATCCAAATACCCAGCTTTTTTCAGTTCTCCTGCCACCAAGTCGCACTCATCCCACCACTCTTGTCCGAAGCGTCTGATGAGCGGTTCTTTTAGGAATTTGTAGATAGGTAATTGCAATTTTCTTCCTAACTCCACTGCAGGCTTGCACACATCCCATTTGTGGTAGTTGACAGCTGTCATTCCGCCCACTTTCGATAGTCGGATAGGGTAGAGGGCGCACGAAATCGGTTTCTGAAATTTTGTCTTCCCTTCGCGGTAGGCACGATCAATCGCACAGAAGCAGCAACGAGGCCCTTTTCCCTTTGTGCCTTCCACCTTAAGGTTGTCGTAGCAAGTGAACACGCAGTCCTTGCCATTGATGATGCTCGTTACCAAATCTCCATCTCTGTCAGGATACACAACGCCTTCTGCATCAATCATTTGCTGAGCCTCTTTCGAGAGGTCGTTCCACACCACATCCAGCGCATCTTCCAATTCTCCCACTTCCTCAATAGTTACAGGAGCGCCAGCATCGCCTTCCACGCAGCAAATGCCGTGGCACTTGCTCAAATCACAGCAAAAACATTCCTTGAAAATGTCCAAAGAAACGAGAGTGTCTTGTATTTCAACCATGCAGAAATTGAGTTTTTTAAAGTTGTTATATTGTTTTCTTTTAATGTCTCTACTATTCGTTTTTTCGAATTTGTTATTTTATGCTTTTTGTTTTGATGCCCTTGCCTTGCTTTGTGTCACTAAATACACTCCTGTGAACACCAGCACCACTGATAGTGATTGCCCCCACCCGAAAACGCCAAGTCCAAGCAGCACGCTCACTACGCAAGAGACAATAGGCTGTACATAATTGTACATGGCAATCACTGTTGGGCGCAAAATCTTCTGTGCATTGATGCTGAAAAGATAGGCAACAAATGTGCCGCCAACTACTACGAATGCTGCCTCAAGATAAGTCTTAATAGGAATCTCGCTCCACGGCAAGGCAGCAATCTTTGTGTACGAAAACGGCAGAATAACTATTGCAGCATAAGTGATCATCCACTTCATGCAAGTCACCACAGAGTACCTCTGAATCAGATGCTTGAATATTGTAAGGTAGCAAGCAAAACTCACTTGAGCGCAGATACAGAGTATATCACCCAGTAGCACCCCTCCCGTTTGCGTTTGCGCTTGGCTGCTGCCCATGATAAGAATGCATGCTCCTATAGCGCCACAGAACACGCCCATCACTTTCTTGCTTGTAACCGGTTCCTTTAGAAACACAGCAGCCAGCACCATCGTGATTATAGGCATGGTGGTTGTCATGATGCTGGCGTTCACAGGCGAAGTGATTGACAAACCTATGGTGTAACAGCACTGATTCATAACAATTCCCAGCATTCCAGCAAAGAAGAATCGGAGCATGTCCTTCGAACTTACCTCTTCCATCTTCTCGTGGCGCACTTTTTTCTTCATGCTGATGAATAGCGAGGCCAGCCAGAAACACACCGCACCGCCAGTCACTCTGAAAGTCACCATCTCCAATCCGGGAATCCCATGAGTCATTGCATCTTTGCCAAGTGGAGCCATCAATCCCCAAATGGCACAAGCAATCGCCATGCACAGATGTCCAAAAAGCATCCGTTTCCAATCTTTTCCTTTGTGTGCGTACACGGAAGTTTGATTTATGTCAACAAATTGTAGCTTTTCCAAAAATAATCGTGACTTTTTGATAATATTTATGAGGAAACCCCTTACCTTTGCAATGTGTTTTTCATAGTATTAGATTTAAGGTTAACAAAGGTTGGGTTACAGCGGTAACCCTTTTTTATTTTAAATCAGCCTTGAATCTTAGTTTTTCTTCAGGATTTTGTTTGTTTTCCTTCAGAATCATGTTGATTGCAGTCGGAGTTCGCACTTTGGCTTTCAAGCTAAGCTTCTATCTTGCCCCATCTCTCGGCACATCTTCTCGTCCATCTCCAACTGCAGCTTCAACTGCTCAACATTGTCAAATCTCTTCTCCTCGCGAATGAACTTCAAGAGTTCTACTCGAAGCGTCTGTGAATAGATATCTTCATGAAAATCAAAGATGTTTACCTCTATGCTTCGTTCGTTTCCATTGTCTAAAGTTGGCCGCGTGCCGATGTTCAGCATGCCAAGATGGGGCATGGAACATACCCTCACCACATACACGCCGTTGGCAGGAATCAGCTTCTCGTTATCCACCTCAAGGTTGGCCGTCGGGAATCCCATCTTTCTGCCATTCTGAAATCCTTTCACCACCTTGCCCTCAATGAAGTAAGGATACCCAAGCACCTTGTTCGCAGTTTCCACATCGCCTGTCTGCAAGCTTTTTCTCACCAGAGTTGATGATGGAATGAGAGATGCAGAGTCTGCCTCCTTGTTGCATGCCTCAGTCTCGAGGCTCCTGATTTCGCCCCTCACCACTTCAATGCCAATCTCCTCTCCATGCTTCACATAGTCGTCAAAGCCCTCCTCACGATTGTGCCCGAAGTGGTGGTCGTGGCCAATCACAAGCACTTGTACATTGTAGATGTCTTTAAGCACCCTCTGCATGAACTCCTTCGCCGACATCATCGACTGCTCCTTGTCGAAAGCAAGCAGTGCAATGCTGTCCACTCCCGTTGCCTCAAGCAATTCAATCTTTTCGTCGGGTGTGTTGATCAGCTGAGGCTTAAATCCAGGGCGAATCACCTTCAGCGGATGCTCTCCGAAAGTGACAACCAGCGAATCCATGCCACGCCTCTTAGCCTCGTGTTTCACTTGGCCGATGAGGTGCTGATGCCCCAGATGCACGCCGTCAAAACATCCGATTGTGGCGACTGCAGGCTTCATGCTTCGTTCTGTATTCGATAATATTGTCATCTTTCTCTTCTCAAATTTTGTGCAAAGTTATAATAAAGAACTGATACAAACAAAGAATATGTGTATCTTTATCTCTCATAAGCGCTAAAGTGGCATGATGTTTCAGGCAGAATCCCATTGGCTAATAATTTTTATGTCAAAACCGGTGTGACTCACACCACTCAAGCGGTATGAGTCACACCACTATAGGTGCTGTGAGTCACACCACTTAAGAGATGCAAAAAGGAAGCTTGAGGAGGTGGCTTGTGAATGTGAAAAGGGAACTTGGACATAGAATGGCAAGTGTTGTGAAATATGTCCATCAAAAGGAGAGCGGCTATTCATTTTGTTTCACAAAGAAGAGGGGGACAGAGAGTATTAGTGAGGTGAATGATGTCATTATTTTGCAACTTATTTATCAACTATGTAAGAAAACGGACTTGAATATTAGCTTTTTGTGCGCTGACAGGGTGAAAGTGTGAAAAATATGTCGTATCTTTGCACTCGACTATGCTTTTCATCTTTAGATGAATGCGAACCGAATGAATGGTAATGTAAAAAACAAATATAGACAATGAAAGATTTTATTGAAGAATTGACATGGCGTGGCATGATTCACCAGATGATGCCAGGCACAGACGAACTCCTGAAAAAGGAGCAGACAACGGCATACTTGGGCATTGACCCTACTGCTGATTCACTTCACATCGGTCACCTTTGTGGTGTGATGATGCTTCGCCACTTCCAGCGCTGCGGACATAAGCCTTTGGCACTCGTTGGTGGCGCTACAGGCATGATTGGCGACCCATCGGGCAAGAGCCAGGAGCGCAATCTGCTTGATGAGGAAACGCTCGCTCACAATGTGAAGTGCATCAAGGAGCAGCTTTCTCGTTTCCTTGACTTCGACAGCGATGCTCCTAACAAAGCTGAGCTTGTGAACAACTACGACTGGATGAAGAACTTCACTTTCCTTGATTTTGCTCGCGACATTGGCAAGCACATCACTGTGAACTACATGATGGCCAAGGAATCGGTGCAGAAGCGTCTGAATGGTGAGGCTCGTGATGGCTTGTCATTCACAGAGTTTACATATCAATTGCTGCAGGGATATGATTTCCTTTACCTCTATGAAAATAAGGGATGTCGCCTTCAGCTTGGTGGTGCTGACCAGTGGGGCAACATCACTACAGGATCTGAGCTTATTCGCCGCACAAACGGTGGTGAGTGCTTTGCGTTGACTTGCCCTCTCGTGACTAAGAGCGATGGCCGCAAGTTTGGCAAGACAGAGAGCGGCAATGTTTGGCTCGACCGCGAACGCACTTCTCCATACGCATTCTATCAGTTCTGGCTCAATGTGCCTGATGAGGATGCAAAGAAGTACATCAAGATTTTCACTTCGCTTGAGAAGGAAGAGATTGAAGCAATCATTGCAGAACAGGATGCAGACCCAGGCCGTCGTCCATTGCAGAAGAAGCTTGCAGAAGAGGTGACAGTGATGGTGCATTCTCGCGAGGATTACGAAGCAGCTGTTGAGGCTTCGAGCATTCTCTTTGGCAAGTCAACTAAGGACAGCCTCTTGAAGCTTGACGAGAAAACATTGCTTGATGTGTTTGCAGGTGTGCCTCACGCAGAGGTGGAGAAGGCAAACATCATTGGCAAGACAGCAGTTGACCTCCTCACAGGCGATGTGCCTATGTTTGCAAGCAAGGGCGAGATGCGCACTCTCGTGAAGGGCGGTGGCGTGAGCCTTAACAAGGAGAAGCTTGCCGATCCAAACTACGCAATTCAGGAGTCGGATCTTCTCGATGGCAAATATCTGCTTGCTCAGCAGGGAAAGAAGAAGTATTACCTTGTAATCGCCAAATAAAATGGATGAACTTATCCTTATCCGCATCACAGGTGAAGATCGCCCAGGCTTGACAGCATCGATCATGCACATACTGTCGCTGTATGATGTGAGCATTCAGGATATTGGACAGGCTGACATTCACTCTACGCTCTCGCTCGGCATTCTCATCAAGGTGGCAGAGGAGAACTCTGGCCGTGTGATGAAGGAATTGCTTTTTAAGGCAAGTGAGCTTGGCATCAACATCAAGTTCTATCCTGTCACAATGGACGAGTATGAGAATTGGGTGAACCGCCAAGGCAAGAACAGATACATCCTCACTTTGCTGGGAAGAAAGCTTTCTGCTCAGCAGATTGAGGCTGTGACTCAGGTCATTTCGGACAATGGATTGAACATCGACTCTATTCGCCGTCTCTCTGGTCGCGCTTCGATTGCTAATCCAGAAAACAGCACTCGCTCGTGCATAGAGTTTTCAGTGCGTGGCATCATTGAGGACAAGTCGGCTGTGCAGCATCAGTTGATGGAGCTTTGCGGAAAGATGGACATGGATTGCTCGTTTCAGACGGACAATATGTATCGCCGCATGCGCCGATTGATATGCTTCGATATGGATTCAACGCTGATTCAGACAGAAGTGATTGATGAGCTTGCCCGTCGCAACGGAGTGTATGAGCAGGTGGCAGCAATCACTGAGAGCGCAATGAGGGGTGAGATTGACTTTAAGGAGTCGTTCACTCAGCGATGCAAGCTTCTGAAGGGGCTGGATGTGAGCGTGATGCAAGAGATTGCTGAGAACTTGCCTTTCACAGAGGGTGTTGACCGCTTGATGTATGTGTTGAAGAAGTACGGATACAAGATTGCTATCTTGTCAGGTGGTTTCACATTCTTTGGCGAGTATATTCAGAAGAAATACGGCATCGACTATGTTTATGCTAATGAATTAGAAATAGACGAGACAGGACACCTGACAGGCAACTATGTGGGTGAGATTGTTGATGGAAAGCGCAAGGCAGAGCTGCTGCGTCTCATATCACAAGTTGAAAAAGTGGATTTGGCACAGACAATTGCTGTGGGTGATGGTGCCAACGATCTCCCTATGCTCTCGCTTGCTGGCCTTGGAGTTGCTTTCCACGCAAAGCCACGCGTTGTAGCAAACGCAAAACAGGCTATCTCTACAATAGGCCTCGACGGAGTTCTTTACTTCCTCGGATTCAAAGATTCCTATTTGGATGAGAAGGGAAGACAGTAGGAGCGGGTCTGCAATTATCCGCCTCGCAATACCTATAGTGATTGCACAATTGGGAACAATTGTGCAATCTTTTGCTGATACAATGATGGTAGGGCAGTATGGCACTGCAGAACTGTCAGCAGCGGGGTTTGTGAATAATGTGTATAATCTTATTCTGTTTTTCATTCTCGGATTATCGTATTCGACCACTCCTGTGGTGGGTGCTTATTGGGGGCAAGGGGAGAGAACGAAAGCACGGAGAGCATTGAAAGAGAGTTTGGTAGTGAGCATTGTGGGATGCTGTGCGATTATGGTGCTGCTTGGCATTCTCTATTTCAATCTCGACCTTCTGCATCAGCCAACGGAGCTTTATCCTCTCATTCGACCATATTATCTCACTCTCCTTGCATCGCTGCCATTTGTAGGAGCATTTAATTCTTACAAGCAGTATTCGGATGCTACGGGAGATACTCGCACTCCGATGTGGGTGATGATTGGCGGCAATTTGTTCAACATTGGCTGCAATTATTTGTTTATCTTTACTTTAGATTTAGGGCTGTTCGGCGCTGGCATAGCCACATTGCTGTCAAGAATGCTGATGGCTGCTTGCATGGCTTATATGCTCAGAAAGGAAAAAACGGCAGAGAAAGTCAGCAAGAATGGCATCTGGAAACTGGCAAAAATGGGATTGCCTATATCGATTCAGCTGTGTCTTGAGGCCTGCAGTTTCAATGTGTGTGCAGTATTCATGGGGTGGATATCTGCTCCGTCGCTTGCTGCCCATCAAGTGATGTGCACTGTGAGTCAGCTGTGCTTTATGATTCACTACGGAATAGGTGCTGCCGCTGCTATTCGTATCAGTCATTTCTGCGGACAGAAGAACATTGAAGAGGTGAGGAAAACTGCATTTACTGCATACGGAATGTCTATTGTGGTTGGCTTGATTCTCACCACTCTAATCATTCTATTGCGTAAGCCCGCAACTATGGCTTTCACTTCGGATGAGGAGGTTTTTGAAATAGTGATGCTGCTTATGGTGCCATTTGCTGTGTACCAGATGGGCGACTGCACGCAAATCATCTTCTCCAATGCTTTGAGAGGCATTGGCAAAGTGAGAAACATGATGATAGATGCAGCCTTTGCTTACATCGTTGTGAGCATTCCACTCAGCTATGTTTTCGGATTTGTTCTGGACGGTGGCCCGCAAGGTGTGTGGTGGGGCACTCCTTTCGGATTGAGCACTGCGGGTGTGATATTCTTGTTTAGATTCATGAAATACACTAAAAAACAAGGAAGATTGTCGCATCAGATTGCAAAATGATGCTTCCCGAAGTATATTTTACACAATATATATTTAATAAAAAATACAAATTCCGTATATTTGCCAAAGAATACTAACTATGTTACATAATAATTCCTTTATGAAAAAACAATCATTATTACCAATCATAATGCTTGCTACGATGTCGGCAAGTGCACAAACTGACAAGGTGCCAACAGGCGCAGATTATCTCACTGCTTACAAGAAAGCAGATTGTACAATAGCTTTTGATGTGAATGCTGAAGGCGAGCCATTCCGCGTGAAGTGGGGCATGGATACTGCATGGAATTGGGATTTCAATGTGTATAAAGGTATTGCCCACAATGCAACTGGTAATTTTGAAACAGGCCGAATAAGTTTCCAGCCTAATGACCTCGTGACAGACAACGGTGATGGCACATATACGCTTTCTACTCGTCAGAAGAATGCATTGAAGAGCCGTATTGCAAATATTAAGCTCACAGGAACTAAGGCAGTGAATATCAACTGTGACCACGAGATGCTTTTCAAGGATGAGAAGGGAAATGAAGATTTCACAGGACGCAGCAACTATCAGGGAAAGCCAGAGGAATGGTATAAGCTGATTAAGGCAACAACGCAATATACTATCAGCCAGGGACTTGAGGTTGTGAGCGTGTCGCCATTTAACGAATCTGATTTTGTTAACTGGCAGCAATATAGCGGCAACGAAAGCAACGGTATGAAGGACTTCCTTGCTATCTGCAAACTGCTGAAAGCTGATGATTATTTCAAGAATATACGCGTATGTGGTGGCAATACTCTTAATTGCGACCGCGCTTTGCCATGGTACAACTACCTGAAGGATTACATTGACGAAGGAAATACTCACCAGCTTGCAGGTTCATTTGACACCTACGCTAAATTCTTCTCGACTGTGAAAGCTGACGGCAAAGTTGGCACAGCTGACGAGCTTCACAATGTGGGTGAAGCTATAGTTGGCGTGAACTACGGAATGGAGAATGGCATCTGGTGGGGATTCGACTCAAAAGCTCGTGGTCAGTTTATGATTGACTCAAACGAGGGTAAGCGCATTGGATATGGTGAGGATCGTGCTCATTGGACTTCGGGCGCAATTTACCGCAATGAGAAAACGGGAGAGATTCATGGCTTCCTGGGGTCGTCAGAGCGCCAGGCTAACAATTCGACATTCCAGTTTGTTTCTACAACAAAGGATGTGTTCTTCAATGGTGTTGGCCCAACTCGTCATTGGTCGTATGAATTGCCTGGAGGTACAGGCTATCAGATTGGTCAGATCAATGCTGAGCTTCTGTTCGATATTACATACGGTGAGGATGTTGCTCCTATGGGTATTGTGGATGGAACATTCCAAATCTTGAATGCATACAGCAATAAGCTGCTCACAATGAATGGAGGCAGCGACTTGAAGATTGACTCTCGTAAATCAACAGGCAACACTCAGAAGTGGCATGTGTATCCAAAGCAGGTTAATGGTGATGTTTCGTACTGGGTAATAGACAATGCTGGCAGTGCAAATAGCCACCTCAATGCAGTGCTCGATTGGGGCAATATGAAAGGGATGTTTGTGACTGGTGGCAGAGTGATTACATACACTAACACAGGCCGCCCTGATGAAGAACAGTGGTACCTCAAGTATGTGAAGAATGGCTACTACTTGATTATCAACAGACTCACAAATAAGTGTCTCTACAGCAACTCAAACAGCTCAGGGGCAATTGTATCGCTCAAGCCACTTCCAAATGGTACAGAGACCGAAGCAATACTTAATAGGTATCTATGGCGTTTCATTCCACAAGATGCGAAGATAGATATTGTGGCTCCAGAAGCTCCAACAGGGCTTGCCGCAAGACAGCGTGCAAATAGCATTGAACTATCCTGGATTGCTCCTGCCGACGAAGAAAATGCATCATACACAGTGCTTCGTGGCATTGTGGATGAGAATGGCAACGCAACAGAGTGGAATACTATTGCAAGACAAATCACTGCTGCTGCATTCATTGACAACAGTGTGGTTGAAGGACAGAAGTATGCTTATAAGGTAATAACTGTTGATTATGTAGGCAACCGCTCGAAGGCATCGGAAATAATCAATGCTGCTACTCTCAACGAGAAAGCAATGATTTGCCAGTTGCAGTTTGATAATGCTCTCATAGACAACACTGCAAATCAAATCAATGCTGCACTTAATGGCACAGAAAAGTATTCTTTAACTTCATTGAGCTCGCTTCGCAAGTCGGGAACCTCAGCTTTGCAGCTTGATGGTAAGACATACGCCATTATGCCGTACTCAGTATCTCATCTTGACGAGATTACAATTGCAACTTGGGTGCGTTGGAAGACTGCAAGCAATTGGCAGCGCGTCTTTGACTTTGGCAATGGCAGTCAGCAGTATATGTTCTTCACTCCAAGCAATGGCTCTGAGATGCGATTCGTGATGAAGGACAAGGGCGAAGAGCAAATTCTCACTACAGGAAAGAGGTTGCCTATAGGTGCATGGAAGCATGTAGCTGTTACTCTCAAGCCAATTGATGGCGGCAAGATGCAAGCTGTGCTTTATATTGATGGTGAGGCCGTGGCTCAGTCAGAAGATTTCACTATTAAGCCAAGTGATATTGCCGCATCTCTTTGCTATATTGGTCGTTCTATGTTTGACAGTGACCCAATGTTTGATGGTCACATTGATGACTTCCGTGTTTATAACTATGCTCTCAGTGCAGATGAGGTAAAGGCGATTACTGAGGATCTCGGTGAAGTAGCTGCCGATTATAAGGATAGCTTCGAGGATGTTGTGACAAGTATAAGCAAGGTTTCTGCAGGTGAACAATCAGCAAACGGCAACATCTACGACCTCAATGGACGACAGATTGCAGCTCCTGACCATGGTATCTACATCAAGAATAACAAGAAGATTCTTAAGTAATGTATCAAGTATTGAAGAAAATAAGTGATTTGCTGAGCAGCAAGGCAAGCGTCTTCATAATACTCACCGCGATAGTCACATTTTTGGTTCAAACATACATACCCATAGGTAATGTCCCATCTGACGGAGCGCCATTGGAGGAGTTCCCTAAAACTCTCCAGCTGTTTGGCTGGGTGAAAGGCGACACTCAAACAATCATTCTGGGCATTATTATGCTCACAATGGGACTTACCCTCACTCCCGACGACTTCAAGCTTCTTGCAAAGCGTCCTATCGACATTCTCATCGGTGCGGCAGCGCAGTTCACAATTATGCCTCTTGTGGCATTCACACTCACTTGGCTCTTTAGTCAGGTACCAGCCTTTGAGCAGTACAGCACCGCAATGGCTATCGGCATCATTCTCGTTGGCTGCTGCCCAGGCGGCGTGTCGAGCAACATCATGTCTTTCCTTTGTAAGGGAGATGTGGCTTACTCCGTTGGTATGACTTGCGCTAGCACTCTTCTTGCTCCGGTGCTGACCCCGCTTCTTGTCCTTTGGCTGGCTGGAGCACAGGTCGATGTCGATGCTATTGGCATGTTCAAGCAGATACTTATCGTCACAATCATACCTATAGGCATCGGCTTTGGACTCAATGTATGGCTTGGCCACAAAGAGGTATTCAGGAAAATCCAGGGATGTATGCCAGGTCTTAGTGTCACATGCCTTGCCTGCATCGTAGGTGGCGTGGTGACAACTGTCCACGACCCACTC
Source organism: Candidatus Minthosoma caballi (assembly GCA_018064505.1). Classification (GTDB taxonomy): domain Bacteria; phylum Bacteroidota; class Bacteroidia; order Bacteroidales; family Bacteroidaceae; genus Minthosoma; species Minthosoma caballi. The sequence goes on from JAGHVC010000072.1 coordinate 44,814, forward strand.
ATCGAGAATGGCATCGTGCTCTTCATCCTCACCTTCTGCATGGTGCTCTGCCACAACACTCTCGGCTACATACTCGGTTACTCTGTTGCCAGCCTCCTCCACTTCTCCACAGCGAAGAAGCGCACACTCTCCATCGAGGTTGGTATGCAGAACGCAGGTCTCGGCACCAACCTTGCCATGACTTTCTTCGTTGCCACCAACCCAATGGCGGTCGTACCATGCGCCATCTCATGTGCATGGCACAGCATCAGCGGCACCATCCTCGCAAACATTTTTGCATCAAAAGATAAAAAACAGAAATAACACATGGTACTCAACTATATCTGGATAGCCTTTTTCTTGCTTGCAGCTGTGTGCGCCATCGTGCAATGCTTTATGGGCAACACAACTGTGTTTGGTGATATAATAGGTTCCACATTCGACAATGCGAAGACTGCATTCGAAATTTCGCTCGGTCTTACAGGCGTACTCTCTCTCTGGATGGGGGTGATGAAGATAGGAGAGAGAGGAGGAGCAGTGAATGCACTTAGTCGTATGCTAAGCCCGCTGTTCACTCGTTTGTTCCCAGAAATACCACAGGGACATCCTGCAACCGGACACATATTCATGAATGTAGCGGCAAACATGCTCGGCCTTGATAATGCTGCAACTCCGCTGGGTTTGAAAGCAATGGAAAGCATGCAGGAACTCAACACGAAGAAAGATACGGCAAGTAATCCGATGATAATGTTCCTTGTGCTTAACACATCAGGCCTTACGATTATCCCCGTCAGCATAATGGTGTATAGAGCTCAGATGGGAGCTGCACAGCCAACAGACATTTTTGTTCCTATACTGCTTGCCACAACAGTAGCAACTCTCGCTGGCATTATCATTGTTAGTATATATCAGCACATAAACCTTTTCAAACCAGTACTTCTAGCGGCTCTTGGCGGTTTGTGTGCGCTTGTTGCTGGTGTCATTTGGGGCTTTAGCAAATTAGATAAGGAAACCATGGACATGGTGTCAGGAATGGTTGCCAACATCATCCTTTTTGCGATTATCCTTTCGTTCATTATTACTGGCCTTTGCAAAAAGATTAATGTGTATGAGGCATTCATCGAAGGTGCTAAAGATGGCTTTACTACAGCTGTGAGAGTGATTCCTTATCTTGTTGCAATACTTGTTGCAATTGGGGTGTTCCGTGCAAGCGGAGGCATGGATTTACTTATAGGAGGCATCAATTGTCTTGTGGAATTATGCGGTGGAAATACAGATTTCGTTGCAGCACTGCCTACCGCAATCATGAAACCGCTATCAGGAAGTGGTGCTCGAGGCATGATGGTTGACACAATGACAACATACGGAGCAGATTCATTTGCAGGCCGTCTCTCATGCATCTTCCAGGGAAGCACTGACACTACATTCTATATTCTCGCAGTATATTTCGGCTCTGTAGGCATTAAGAACACTCGCCATGCAGTCACTTGCGGATTGCTTGCTGATATTGCAGGTGTGATTGCAGCCATTGCCATTGCTTATATGTTCTTTGGAGACTAAAATGATGAAGATGCGTCAAGCCCTCGAAGCATCTGAAACCCTTATATCAAAAAAACAAACCTCATGAAGCTCAGCTTGTCACTCAGTATTTGCATCATAATTCTCTTTCTTCTTAATATCTTGCTTGGATCTGTATCCATTCCTGCTTCTGATGTGTTCAACGCACTGACAGGACAGCCAGTGGAGAAAGAGAGTTGGCGATACATTGTTGTTGAATCCCGATTGCCCCAAGCTGTCACTGCATTGTTGTGCGGAGCATCGCTTGCAGCAGCAGGCCTTATGCTTCAGACATCCTTTCGCAATCCTCTTGCAGGCCCTTCCATTCTGGGCATAACAAATGGTGCAAGCCTTGGTGTGGCACTCGTTTTGCTTGCAGGAGGAGGTGTGCTTGGAGCAACAGATAGCGCTTTCCATCTAGGAGGATTCTTTGCCGTGATTTGTGGCGCATTCATCGGCGCATTGCTCGTGATGGGCATCTTGCTTGGAGCATCTACTGTGATTAAAAGCAACATCATGCTTCTCATTGTGGGTATCATGGTCGGCTACCTTACCACATCCGTTATTTCGTTGCTCAACTTCTTTGCTTCCGCCGATAATGTGCATTCCTATGTCATGTGGGGTATGGGCAGTTTCAGCGATGTTTCTTTGCAGCAGCTGCCGTGGTTTTCTGGTGTTTGTGTGGTAGGACTTACGCTCTCAATTCTTCTTGTAAAGCCGCTCAATGCGCTTTTGCTTGGCGATGATTACGCTCGCAACCTTGGCATAAATATACAACAAACCCGCAGCTTGCTTCTGCTCGCCACGGGTTTGCTCACTGCTATTGTCACTGCATTTTGCGGCCCCATTGCTTTCATCGGCCTTTCGGTGCCTCACATTGCACGCATGTTCACTAGCTCCGACAATCACAAGCTGTTGTTGCCAGCCACTATTCTTATGGGCTCTGTTGTTGCCCTTGTTTGCAATCTCATTTGCATCACTCCTGCAAACACGGTCATTCCGCTGAATGCAGTCACGCCTATCATTGGTGCTCCTGTAATTCTGTATGTGATAATCTGCAAGCGCAGATAGATTTTTATCTTAGCAAGGCTTTCACGCTTCTCTTCTTTCCTCCGCACGACCAGCTAATAATATAAGTATTAGCAGGAAGGCTTGCTGTGTTGAATCTTTCGTCAGCACGGAACTGTCCAACTTTTTGTCCTGACAATGAATAGATGTTCACTGTAAACTTCAGTTTCTCAGGTGTAGCGCTGCCGAAGTGCAATTCCTTCAAGTCTTGATTGTATGCAAGAGCATATTCCTCAGGTTCGCTGTTTTTTGCAATCATGCCGCCAATGCCAGTGTCAATTTCTTCATCTTCAAGAATGTCATTATCATCGCCATCGTTGTCATCACCGTCATCATCACCGTCATCGTCATCATCGCCGTCATCGCCCTCGTCAAGATTCTCCATTTCTTCGTCAGCAATAATATACCACAATCTGTTTTTGCTTGTAGAATTGCGTGAATCCGTATTGTAACTCAGCACCGCAGTTCCATTAGCAGTATTACCTCCGCTCAGATTTGCAGTGTGCAAAGTATGCTTGTTCGTCAGATTATAATATCCTGATGACCCTTGAGGAACAATGCTCCATAGTTGCCTGTCACTGTTCTTGTCCAGAACAACCGCGTTCAACTGTGTGCCAGTGTTTGTTGTCTCTGTGCATGCTCCTGTAGTAGGGTCATTCAATGCTAATCCAGCCTCACGATTGATCAGCATGAAGTAGTCACCTTCTTTGACGATTTTCCACTGCTCGGTCATCCTGCTGCTCATGTTGTCCCAGATGTACACGGTGCTTCCATTCACCGTGCCGCTCATGTCCAACGCTTTCGCATTGCCAGCATTCGTGATGCGGTAGTAGAAGTTGCCAGCTTCGAATGGTGGTGTTGGCTCCGCAGGTTGCTTATTTGCAAAAGCTTGCTTCAAATACTCGGTATGTGTATTGATGAACGACTTGAGGTCCAGAATGTACTGCTCGTAAGAAGAGTACAGCACGATTTCGTGATACATTTTTTTGTTGATGCCCCACTTTGCGTAATTCTTCTGCTGCGAGTCGTCAAGCAAGATAGCCAAGCTATCTATTGTTTCATGCATGTGTTCAACAAGTCCTCCGTCAATCACCTCCTTGTATCGTCTGTTCACAAGCTTAGCAAACCAAGGATCTTCCCACATTCTCTTCACCCATTCCTTTGTCTGTCCGTAGCCTACATCTGTCATCAAACTGCGTTCTGTGCCCCTGATGCGCGAATCATTGCCGTATGCAATGTCATAATCCCACAAAGGTCCCCAGTACAGCAACGAGTCTTGCTTGTTCTTATAGAAATATGTGCTGTAGTACCCATCAATGTTTGCGCTCACTTCTGTGGCAATAAACCAATTGACGAGTGAAACGGAGTCCACCCATGCTCTGTAGCCTTTCACAGGATCTGCAAAGTCACTGCTTCCCAGCACGGATTCAAACTCCCTCATATAGTTTCTTATGTAAAGGTTTTGTTCCCATGCAATCTCATCCTCGTCAGGGTAATGCACTCTGATAGGCACCGAAAATAAAGAAGTGGTGAAGCAATTGCCATCCTTGAATCCGTCCACCTCCATCAAGTATCCTCCAGTTATGTCGCTATCGTCCGTAAGAGGAAAATCCTGTTCCTCGATGTTCACGCGGTGAGGCCTCACTTCCACATGGTCGCTGATTTGGTAATTGCCCATATACGCTCCATTCAAAGTGAGATCAACAAACTTATGTGCAGGGTTGAACTTCAAACCGAGGAAGTCGCCCATTGCCGAAGTCACAGCATTGCGAATCAGGGTTTTGTCTCCTGCGTTAGCCAGAAGTGTCCAGCTCTTAGCCTTGGCATACCCCTTTCCGAGTAGTTTCTCTTTTTCCTGAAATTTTATGCGGTAAGGTTTCTTCGACATGTTCCAAGTGGAGTTGCCTCGTCCCCTCACCGATACGGAATCGTACACCGCAATACTGTCATCCTCATATACATAGTGCATCTTAGCAAGCTTATACTCCGTCTTGCTCCATATTCCGCTTCCATCTAAGGTGTTCAGATAAACCATTGGCAAATTTGTGCTTCTTTCGTGCACTTGCCCCTTAGCTCCCACACTCACCAACAGTGTAGCAGCTAAAATAATAAAAGATAATATGTTCCGGTATTTCATTGTCTCAAATATTATTGTCTTCTCAAATTCGCCACAAAGATAAGACATTTTCCCGTATATAATGCTTATTTGGTGATTGATATTTGTGAAAACAATGCTATTTTGTGAATTTTGTTCCTCAAGCCGTTTTGTGTCTAACAAAATCAATGCCTTTGCAACAATGGTATTCGTAGCAACGCACTCCTCCCAAAGATGGCAAGACTGCTTAAGGGCTTAATCGAATATAAAAAGAAGGACACATTCACGCAAAGAGTTTCGTGCCCAGTTTTCACCATACTTTTTGTCAAAAAGAAAATAAAACCATAAAAATACTAACATTTTCACATTAAATATTTGTTTATATATAAAAAAGTGTTACCTTTGCAACCGCAAACGCTAACAAAAGAATAATAGATAACATAAACCAAAATAAAACTATGTGTGGAATTGTAGGAATATTCGGGATTAAAGAACAAACTCCCGAACTTAGAAAGAAAGCTTTGAAAATGTCACAGAAGATTCGTCACCGTGGACCAGACTGGTCGGGCATCTATTGTGGCAAATCAGCAATATTAGCCCATGAGCGCTTGTCTATCGTTGACCCAGAATCAGGTAAGCAGCCTCTGTTCTCTCCTGATGGAAAGCAGATTCTTGCTGTGAATGGTGAAATTTACAACCATCGTGAAATCAGACGCCGATACTCTACCAGCTATGAGTTTCAGACAGGTTCTGACTGTGAGGTGATTCTTGCTCTCTACAAGGATTTGGTAGCAGGAGCAGAGGATAAGCAGCCTGCCATTCGTCAGTTGTTTGAGACCATCAGCGGTATCTTTGCGTTTGCCCTCTATGATGAGGAGCGCGACGAGTACCTCATTGGCCGCGACCCAATTGGTGTTATACCTTTGTATATTGGTAAGGATAAAGACGGCAAGGTGTATGTAGGCTCAGAGCTGAAAGCCCTTGAAGGTTTCTGCGATGAGTATGAGCCATTCTTGCCAGGACATTACTACTGGAGCAAGTCGGGAGAGATGACTAAGTGGTATGATCGCAGCTGGATGCATGCTATGCCTACTGACTTACCAGAGTGTGCAGAGGTGGCTCAAGCATCATACAAGGATAGCGTTGAGGCTGTTCACGATGCTCTCGAGGGTGCAGTGAAGCGTCAGCTTATGTCCGATGTTCCTTACGGCGTACTTCTCTCTGGCGGTTTGGATTCTTCTGTTACAAGTGCCATTGCAAAGAAGTTTGCAAGCAACCGTATCGAATCCGATGGCAACGAAAAAGCATGGTGGCCTCGTCTTCACTCATTTGCAGTGGGATTGAAGGGCGCGCCTGACTTGGCAAAAGCACGCGTGGTGGCTGACTACATCGGCACTGTGCACCACGAAATCAACTATACTATTCAGGAAGGCATTGATGCCATTCGCGATGTTATTTACTTCATCGAGACCTACGATGTGACAACCGTTAGAGCAAGTACTCCAATGTATCTCCTTGCTCGTGTCATCAAGAGCATGGGCATCAAGATGGTGCTTTCTGGTGAAGGTGCCGACGAGGTGTTTGGCGGATACCTTTATTTCCACAAAGCTCCTGATTCAAAGGAGTTCCATGAGGAGACAGTGCGCAAGCTTGGCAAGCTCTATCAGTACGACTGCTTGCGTGCCAACAAGTCGCTTAGCGCATGGGGCGTTGAAGGTCGTGTACCATTCCTCGACAAGGAATTCCTCGATGTTGCCATGAGCTTGAATCCTCAGTACAAGATGTGTCCTGGCAAGGAAATAGAGAAGAGGGTAGTGCGCGAAGCATTTGCTGACATGCTCCCTGAGAGCGTAGCATGGCGTCAGAAAGAGCAGTTCAGCGATGGTGTAGGCTACAGCTGGATTGACACTCTCAAGGCCATGACAAACGAAGCAGTTACTGACGAGCAGATGGCTCATGCTGCTGAGCGTTTCCCTATCAACACTCCTATGAATAAGGAGGAATACTACTACCGTTCAATCTTCGAAGAGCACTTCCCAAGCGAGAGCGCAGCAAAGAGCGTTCCGCATGAGGCATCAGTAGCTTGTTCTACAGCTAAGGCTTTGGAATGGGATGAAGCTTGGAAAAACATGAACGAGCCATCAGGCAGAGCCGTGGCAGGTGTTCATGAAAAAGCATACTAAAAAACTTAATCCTCCCACTTGTCCCCTCCGTGTATGGGAGGCGCAAGTGGGAGGATTGCTAACTTTGTATTATTAATATAATAATAAGATAATACTCTTTGC
>JAGHVC010000086.1 GCA_018064505.1 Candidatus Minthosoma caballi
CTGTTCGAAAGATACTATACACTTACAGACTTAATGAATGATAAATTGAAGTAATGCAAACTGAAAGTAATCGAGTTTACTCGCTTTGTTCACAAAGAATCAGTCTTCGTCCTTGGCAAGAATCTGATGCCGAGGCATTATACAAATACGCAGGTGATCCTATCGTTGGAGAACGTGCTGGATGGTCACCACATAAGAGTGTGGAGGAAAGCCAGGAGATTATCCGAACGGTATTCAATAACCCGACGACTTGGGCTATCGTATTGAAAGAAAGCAATGAGGCGATAGGCGCAATGGGCTACATGCCCGACTGTCCGCTGAACCTCCCTGCTCGTGAAGGCGAGCCGCTTGTTGGCTATTGGGTAGGCAAGCCATACTGGAACCAAGGCATCTGCACCGAAGCCTTGCGGTTGATGCTTGACCACATCCGCAAGGAAACGGACTACACATCCCTAATTTGCAGTCACTTCGTAGATAACCCTGCATCAGGCAGAGTGATGGAGAAATGCGGATTCGTGCCAACAGGAGAGACAGCTGTCGATGAAGACTTGTACTTTGGAGAGAACAGACTGATGAGAGTATTGAGATTAGAATTACAAACAAAAACAATGAACATACGATTAGAACAACCTGAAGATTATCGTGAGGTCGAAAACCTTACGCGTGAGGCATTCTGGAATGTGTATGCACCAGGATGCGTGGAGCATTATGTGCTCAATCAGTATAGAAACAATCCGGACTTCATACCTGAACTTGACTTTGTGATGGAGGAAGATGGAAAGATTATAGGTCATGTGATGTTCTCACGAGCAAAAATCATTTTAGATTCTCCTCTCTCGGGGGAGTTGGAGGGGGCTACCTTCGGTCCTATCAGCATCCACCCCGACTACAAGCGTAAGGGCTATGGTCTGAAACTGTTGCAGTATGCCCTTGAAAGTGCAAAGACAATAGGCATCGGTGTCATTTGCATGGAAGGAAACATTGACTTCTACAAACATGCAGGATTCGTTGTTGCAAGCACTCTCGGCATTCATTATCATGCAGAGCCAAAGGATGCAGAGGTACCATATTTCTTAGCTCAGGAACTCATTCCTGGCTACCTCAAAGGGATAGAAGGAACTTACCATACACCTAAAGGGTATTATGTAGCTTTTGAAAACAAGGAAGCCTTTGAAGCGTACGAGGCGACCTTTCCAAAAAAGGAAAAGGCAATGCATGAAGGACAATTGGTTGATGATTGTACAAAGAATCCTAATGAACAATAACACATACAGTATCACACAAATACAAGCTTTATGATTATGAAAAATTATTTTCTCGTTGCATTGTTCTTTGTCACAATGGCAATGTCTGCAAACGCACAAACAAAAGTGAAGGCAGAGAACCCTGAGGAAGTGGAACTCGTCAGCATCGTAGCTCATCTGGCTGATGTCAATGGCTATAACTGGGACGCTGAGGATGTGGAGGTTGAAGATTATCTCGCAGAAGTGGACAGCACTTTCGCGCCTTACAAACAGCATCCTATCATCCCTTTCATACGCAAGCAGTTGCTCAACGAGGGATTCAATTGGCACTTTCCTATGCACATTGCACTTCGACTGAACATTGATGGCGACAAGATAAAGTATGACAAGGGGCTTGTACCAAATTTTGACGACTATTACGACCGCATCTCACGCAAGAACGAGAAGCACTTCATCAAGCTTCTGCAAGACTTCTACACGGTCAGTCATTTTCATGACTTCTTCGAGAAGCACAAGCCGCTATATGCTGAATGCGAGACAGCCATGCAACATGTCATTGACAAAGTCGATTTCAGCTGGTACGACAGCTTCTTCGGCCCTCGCGAGAACAGCACTTTCAGAATTTACACCAACATCCTCATTGGACATGCCAATTACGCTGTTCACCAGAAGCGCAAAGACGGAGTGGAGATAATCAATGCTGTAATGGGATGCTGCAACCGTACTAAACAGGGAGACATTTATTACGACACCTACAGCACACTGCCTATCATTGTCCACGAATGCAACCATTCTTATTGCAATCCACTCAACGAGGAGTTCTGGCCACAGCTTCGCGAGAAAATGGAAGCATTCTTCGCTCCCAATGCTAAACACTATGCAAATGAGGCATACGGCAATCCACAGTATGTGCTCAACGAAACCTTTGTGGAGGCAAGTGTCATGCACTACCTGAAATCACACCCATTCGATTTCACCGAGAATACCCAGCGCTGGCTGAAAGTACTCAATATCAGTGAGGAACAATATGAGGCTGCCCCAGATAAAATAGCATTGCTCAACGATGCCTACCTCAAGCTTCTCACAAAGATCGACTACGAAGACAAGCGCTTCTACATGATTCACGATGTGATAGATGTGCTCACAGAGCGTGAGCAACAACACATTACATATCCTACAATGCACGATTTCATGCCTCGCTACATCGAGGTTGTAAACGCATATAACACAAAATAACTTACATTTATTTGTGTTGATATAAAAATCATAAATTAAGTGGGTGACCATTATTTTTTAATTAGCTGTGCTCTATTTGGATACAGACTTGTTTTTAGGTGAACAATGCAAGCATTGTGATAGAGAAAACAAATCAAAGATACGCTAAATAGTGTACAGCTATTACAACTAAACTCCTACTGAAACATTAACTAAATAATTTTCATTTTCTACTTCCCCACTTACCCTTTTGCTTGTAATCTATGGATAACTAATAAGTTATAAAGGGTAAGTACCCATGCCCTCACTTACCCTTTACTTACCTTATACCTACCACTTTACTCACCATGCGGTATCTTTCCTGCATGGACAATGGATGTGTCTCTCTCACATGGATTGTCTGCCCGAATGATCTGGCACGAAAAAAAGAGTCGAAGCGCTCTTCGACTCTCGTAAAAATCTTCAAAACAAAAAACTTCGGGGAGATTGCCCCCTGCATATTATTATATAGTATAACCTTCTG
>JAGHVC010000185.1 GCA_018064505.1 Candidatus Minthosoma caballi
ATCTACCACCAATTATTGTAGCAAAAGCCATAATTCCTTTTCAAAATAAGAATTTTATGTAACAAATTAAGAATAATGTTTTCCTAATTTTCCTTTATATGGTATGAAAATTATGATGTTTTTGATAGTTAAGAAAAGACTTTCCGTATAGAATATGTACGAAAATGAAAATTTTATTACTGTGTTCGTTGTCTCAGATTTCAAAGGAAATGATTCTCGGTCTATTCGTATACGCTTCTAAACTGAAAATATTTTGACCCCTTCTTTCCTTGTCTATTGACCATTGCTTTTCTTAACTGTACAACAATGCTTTTCTTATAGTATTACTTTAATGTGCATAAAAATTGTGGCATCGAGCTTCACAGCTGGATGCCACTTTTTAATTCTTACATTATTCTCACCTTTACCAAAAAGAAATTTAGTGTTCAAGCTTTTCGCTTGTTTTGCTGTTTGAAACGGTAGGGTAGGGTAGTGCCTTTCTGCCGTTTCAAATATTGTCTTTGTTTGTAGTCAAAGATTTGTCTTTCAGTCTTTTGCTACAAATCTGTTAGTCTAAACAGTAGTTTGTTGATCGTATTAGTATGTGCGATACAATATCCATGCGTCTGGATAAGTGCCACGCAACTGATCACGAGAAGAGATGGCAGAAGAGCGATCGTCGAATGAAGAAGCGATAACGCGGTACATGCCTGTTTCTGGGTTCTGTGCAACTTGTGCCGAGTAGCCTTTTGCTACCAGTGTGTTGCGAAGATTATTAGCATTTTCTACTTTGCCGAATGATCCGCAAACGACATTGAATGCCTTGAGGGTGCCGCCGTTCATGACATTGAGTCTTTCCTGGCGATCGTTAGCTGTGTTTTGTTCAACTACAGGAGTTGTGACTACAGGAGTGACTGATACTGGTGCAGTCTCAACTTGCTCAGTTCCAGCGAGTTCCTGTGCCTTGGCTTTTTCGTATGCCTTCTTATAGCTTGATTCTTGTGTTGACTTGCATGATGCGAGTGCGAGTGCTGCGATGAGGGCAATGCCCAACATTTGAAGATTCTTTTTCATAATAGTGAGTTGTAATTTTAGAATTGAATGAATAATTGTTTGTTCAATCAGAGATAGAAAGTGGTGAGAATTTAGTTGATAATTGTATGCAACAGAATTAACTGACTGCATTTTGTTGAACTTTTACTTTAACTGTTGCAAAGGTAGTGCTTTTTTGGTTACACTCCCCTATTTTGTTTGCAAAATAATGTTAAAATCCCCAAAAAATTTTGTCTTTTAATGAAAGAGCCGTACTTTTGAAGCGATTTTTAACCAAATAAACAATAAAACATGAAAAAAAGTGATGTAATCGCATTGACAGCAGCATTTGTTGGAGGTGCAGTGGCAGGAGCAGCAGTAGGTCTTCTTTTTGCCCCAGAAAAAGGTGAGGATCAGCGCCAGAAAATTAAGGATGCTCTCGAAAAGAGAGGAATTAAATTGGATAAAGAAGGATTTGAGGCTCTTGTAGAAGAAATAAAAAGTATAGGAAAGAAGAAGATTGCAGAGCCTGTTCCTGCTGAGGATTTTGATGCTGAATAAATATGTTTGAATCAAACGGAACATCAAAAGTAACCGACGACTTACGCAGTTTGCTGTATCAAGTAGAAAGATACTTGAGATTAGAAGCTGTTGATAAGCTGACGGTAGTGACTACTTGCATGATATTGGCGGCTGTCACATTTGCAATAGCTACAAGCGCGATATTCTTCCTGAGTACAGGACTTGTCAAGACGCTTACTCTTGCTACTGAGAATGAAATGGTGAGCTACTATATCGTTGGTGGTGGTCTTGTGCTTATAATTATTCTTTTCTACTTGTTGCGTAAACCATTAGTGGAGAATAATATGGTGCGGGTTCTTTCTAAATCTTTGCTGGAAGGACAAAGCTTGACAAATTCTCTTGCAGCTAAGGCTGATAAAGCAGAGAAGATTCATAAACTTGCAGAAAGCCTTGCGAAAGAACTTGACGATTACGAAGAGGAAGGAGGTAAGGAAGCATGAAAAAGCAATATAAAAACCTCGCAGAAATCCGACAGGACAAGAAACTCACAAGTGAGAGAGTAAGTAAAGGGGTGGTGCGTTTGAAGAGTGATGTGAAGGATTGTTTCCTTCCATCAAATTCAATCTTCCTTGATTCTTCCAATAAGTACATGAATTACATTGGCTACGCAATTACAGCCTATAAAACGGCCAGTAGCATAAAAAGCATAATAAATATTTTCAAGAAGTGAGAATGTTTATGGCTAAGTTAATTACTTTTTTGGCAATTTCTAGCAATCTTATAATAAAGTAAATCGTCTAGTTGAGGATTTAGAAGCTGCTAGAAATTGCCAAAATTGTGTTTATACATGTATTATCTCTTACTTTTTCATGCATAAACTGCTTCATCTTCCTATTGTAACCTAATCTTTTACTCTTTATCCTTTATCTTTCCACAGAAAAGTCGTACCTTTGCACAATGAATCAGCAATATTCATCTGCACTGCTGGAAAGAGCTGTTGAAGAATTTGCTAAGCTGCCGGGCATTGGCCGCAAGACAGCTATGCGACTTGTGCTTCACACTTTGCGACTCGATGTTGATAAGGTTGACAATTTTTGCCATGCATTATCCACTTTGCGTCACGATGTGAATTATTGCCGTGTTTGTCACAACATAAGTGATGATGAAGTTTGTCAGATTTGTTCGAATCCCAGCCGCATATCTTCTCAAATATGTGTTGTTGAGAATATACAAGATGTGATGGCAATCGAACAAACGCAACAGTATCGAGGCCTTTATCATGTGCTAGGAGGAGTAATCTCGCCTATGGATGGGGTTGGACCTAGCCAATTGGAAATTGCCAGCCTTGTAGATCGCGTAGAAGCAGGTGGTGTGGATGAAGTGATTCTGGCGTTAAGCTCTACAATGGAGGGAGATGCAACGAATTTTTACATATATAGAAAACTGATGAAAATGCCAGAAGTTCGACTTACTGTGTTGGCTAGAGGAATGTCAATAAATGATGAACTCCAGTATACAGATGAGGTGACACTTGGCCGCTCACTTGTGAATCGAGTTCCTTTCACTGGCAAGTAATATAGGAAAAGTAGATAATGGAGAAAAATATACAGAAACTGCTCAAACAATTGAAAATGGAGATTTTGATTGCTTTGTTTTTGATGATTTTGGTTGTTGTGCTTGGGCAGTTGGGAATAATAGAGAATGGCATCGTCGAGCCAAAGTCACAAACGGAATATGTGCTTAACATTATTGTAGTCATTTTGACTGTTGTTGGTATTCCTGGTTCGTTGAAGATATTCTCTCTTAATACAACAAAGACTTTGCGTAGAATGAATCTTGACGAAGCGCTACAATCATATCATATTTGGAGCGCAGCCCGTTTGCTTGTGTTGTTTCTCTCTGCTGTTGTTGGAGCTCTTGTGTATTATTTTGCTACAAGCACATCATCGATAGTATGTTCGCTTGCTTGTGTATCTATGATAGCATATTGCTGGCCTTCGCGCAGTAAAATTGATACCTATCTTAACGGTTTGAATAATGAAGTCAAGTAGTACATCTGCTATTATAACACTACTCTCTGCTATACACTAAAATGAAACTCTCAATTGTCATAGTCAACTATAATGTTCGCTACTTCCTGGAGCAGTGCTTGCTTTCGGTTGAGAAGGCATTGTGTGGCATTAGTGGAGAGGTTTATGTAGTGGACAACAATAGTAGTGATGACTCGATGTGCGTTTTGAAGAAGAAATTCCCATGGGTTAACTATATAGAGAATAAGGAAAACTACGGTTTTTCAAGAGCAAATAATCAGGCTTTGTCGGTTGCAAGAGGAGAGTATGTTTTGTTGCTGAATCCTGACACAATTATTGGCGAAACAACACTCAGTGATTGCATCTCATTTATGGATAAAACTCCTGATGCGGGAATGTGCGGTGTTCGAATGCTGAAGGTTGATGGCGGGTTTGCCCCAGAGTCAAGGAGAGGAGTGCCTACTCCATTTACGGCTTTTAGTAAGATGATAGGGTTAAGTCAGCTTTTCCCCAAAAGCCGCCTATTTGGAAAATATTATATGCAGTATCTTGATGCAGAACAGGTTAATGAGATAGAAATTGTATCTGGTGCATTTATGTTTATTCGCAAGTCTGCATTAGATAAGGTTGGCTTACTGGACGAAACTTTCTTTATGTATGGAGAAGACATTGATATTTCTTATCGTATGCTGAAAGCAGGGTACAAGAATTATTATCTTCCCACTTCTATTCTTCATTATAAAGGTGAAAGTACTAAGAAGTCTTCTTTTGCTTATGTGAATGTTTTTCATAGAGCAATGATTATATTCTTCCGCAAACATTTCAGCCACAATAACTTTTTCTATGAGATACTTATCAATGTTGCAATAGCAATGAAGGCATGTATTTCATTCTTTAAGTATAAGGTGTTGGCATGTAATAAACCAAAGGATCCATTAAGACAAGAGAAATTCTTATTCGTGTCAGATGGTACAAATCTAAGCGATATGCTTGAGGTGGCTGACAGAAATAATATTATTCACGATGTGTTCCATTCGTCTGCAAGAGAGTTCCCTCCTACAGATGTTTTTGAAAAGGGTTACGATTACATAGTTTTTGACACAGATCGCTTCCCATTCACTTCTATTTTAGAGTTTTTCCGACATCAACCTAATCATAAGGACGCAGTCAACATAGCAACTTATCTTAGTTCCTCTCGAGCCATAATGGTTTTGCATGGGGCAATTAAGTAATAGAATATTTCAAAAATAAGTATTAACTTTTTTATAAAATAAGCAAAAACAAATATTAATATATGTTACGCATAGCAGTACAATCAAAAGGTCGTCTTTACGAAGACACAATGAATCTCCTTAAGGAAACAGGTATTAAGATTAACAGCGCTCGCCGCACTCTTCTTGTTCAGTCATCAAACTTCCCTATTGAGGTGCTCTACCTCCGTGATGATGATATTCCCGAATGTGTTGCCAGCGGAGTTGCTGACATCGGCATCGTTGGCGAGAATGAGTTTGTAGAGCGTGGAGAGGATGCAAATATTGTTAAGCGTCTTGGTTTCAGCAAGTGCCGCATAAGCCTTGCCATTCCTAATGCTGTTGACTATTCAGGTGTGAAGTGGTTTGATGGAAAGAAGATAGCAACTTCTTATCCAAACATCCTTCGCAAGTTCATGAATGAGAATGATATCAACATTGATATACATGTTATTCAAGGATCAGTTGAGATCGCTCCTGGTATCGGATTGTCTGATGGTATCTTCGACATCGTAAGTTCTGGCTCTACTCTCGTTAGCAATAACCTTCGTGAGGTTGAAGTTGTGATGAATAGCGAGGCGCTCCTTATAGGAAACAAGGAGCTCACTGCCGAGAAGCAGGCAATTCTTGACGAATTCCTTTTCCGCATTCAGTCTGTTCTCGTTGCTGACGACAAGAAGTATGTACTCATGAATGCACCTACAGACAAGGTAAAGGAAATCATAAGTGTTCTTCCAGGCATTAAGAGCCCAACGGTGATGCCACTCGCAACAGAAGGATGGAGTTCTATTCACACAGTGCTCGACCAGAAGCACTTCTGGGAAATCGTAGGTCAACTCAAGGCTCTTGGTGCAGAGGGCATATTGGTTCTCCCAATCGAAAAGATGATCCTGTAAAAAGGATTGATTAGATGATTTGATTAATATGATGATCCTGTAAATCGTACATCAATGAATATCGTTAAGTACCCAAATAAATCAGAATGGCGACAGCTGCTGGAGCGTCCTCACCGTGATGCATCAGAGCTTCGTGACACAGTGAAGACTGTACTTGACAAGATTAAGAACGAAGGCGACGCTGCGGTGAAAGAGTTTGAGCTGAAGTTCGACAAGGTTGAGCTTCATTCCCTTGCAGTTTCTGAGCAGGAAATGGAAGAAGCAGAACAGCTTGTGAGCCCGGAACTTAAAGATGCTCTTGTGCTTGCTCACTCAAACATTGAGAAGTTCCATGCTTCACAGAAGTTCACTGGTAAGAAGGTGGAAACTGCCCCAGGCGTTGTATGCTGGCAGAAGTCGGTAGCTATCGAGAAGGTCGGTCTTTACATTCCTGGAGGGACAGCACCTTTGTTCTCGACAGTCCTGATGCTTGCCACTCCTGCAAAGATTGCAGGATGCAAGGAGATAGTTCTCTGTACTCCTCCTAATCGTGAGGGCAAGGTCAATCCAGCCATACTTATGGCTGCAAAGGTTGCTGGCGTTAGCAAAATCTTCAAGGCAGGTGGAGTGCAAGCCATTGGCGCAATGGCTTATGGTACAGAGTCTGTTCCAAAGGTTAGCAAGATTTTTGGTCCAGGAAATCAGTTTGTCATGGCAGCAAAGCAGCAGGTATCTCTTCACGAGGTTGCAATCGACATGCCTGCAGGCCCATCTGAGGTTGCAGTTGTAGCGGATGCTAATGCAAATCCTGTGTTCATAGCAGCAGATCTTCTTAGCCAAGCAGAGCATGGTGCTGATTCTCAGGTGATACTCATCACCACATCAGAGGAAATGGCAAGTAAGGTTTCAGCAGAGGTTGATCGTCAGCTTGCTCTTATTCCACGAATGGAGCTTGCAGAGAAGTCGCTTCAGTACTCAAAGTTGATAATTGTCAAGGATATTGAAGAGGCTGTTGACATAACCAACGAATATGCACCAGAACACTTGATTCTTTCGGTCGATGACTATATGTCGTTTGCGGAGAGAGTAGTGAATGCAGGCTCAGTATTTCTTGGCAAGTATTCGTGCGAATCAGCAGGTGACTATGCTTCTGGAACAAATCACACGCTTCCTACCTCTGGCTATGCAAAGGCATATAGTGGAGTCAATCTTGACAGTTTCTGTAGAAAGATTACCTTTCAGGAACTATCTAAGGAAGGTGTTTGTAGCATAGGCAAGGCTGTTGAGCTTATGGCTGCAGCCGAAATGCTCGATGCTCACAAGAATGCTATGACTGTGAGACTGAATGAGGTACAGAATTCGTGAGATTGTTTTCTCAAGAAGTTTTTGCCTAGAAGTACTTTTCGTAAGCATATTATTTACGAATCTGTATTCAATTATAACCTTTCAATTTTAATAAAAAATGAAGGCATTACAAGATTTAGTTCGTCCTAATATCTGGGCGCTCAAACCATATAGCTCAGCACGCGATGAGTACAAAGGCTTCACAGCTGAAGTATTTCTCGATGCTAACGAAAATCCATACCCAAATGGTGTGAATCGTTATCCGGATCCTTTGCAAGAAGAACTGAAGGCAATGATTTCACCTATGAAGGGAGTGCCTGCAGCAAACATGTTTCTCGGAAATGGCTCTGATGAGGCAATTGACCTTCCGTTCCGCATCTTCTGCCGCCCAGGCAAGGATAATGTTGTGGCAATTGATCCAACATATGGAATGTATCAGGTGTGTGCTGAGACTAACGATGTTGAGTACCGCAAGGTGGCACTCGACGAATCATACGACTTTGACCCAGAAGTTTTGCTCAATGCGTGTGATGAGAACACGAAGATTATTTTCATTTGTTCTCCAAACAACCCTACAGGCAATGCATTCAAGCGCGAGAAGATAGAGAAGGTGCTCAATGAGTTTGATGGCATCGTGATTGTGGATGAGGCATATTCAGACTTTTCTTCTGCTCGTCCGCTTCGTCATGACATAGCAAAATACCCTAATATCATTGTTCTCAACACATTCTCTAAGGCATGGGGATGTGCAGGAATCCGTTTGGGTATGGCATTCGCAAGTGAGGATATTATAGGTTTATTCAATAAAGTTAAATATCCTTACAATGTGAATGTGCTCACTCAGCAGAAAGCTAAAGAAGTTCTCGGCAATGCAACATTACTCGCTCGACATATATCGCAAATCATGGAAGAGCGTTCAACTCTAATGCAAGCATTTGCTTTGTTGCCTCTTTGCGAGAAAATCTATCAAACAGACGCAAATTTCTTCCTTGCCAAAGTGAAAGGCGCAGATAAGATTTATGACTATCTTGTTCGCCGTGGCATTATTGTTCGCAACAGAAATCGTGTAAATCTTTGCGGTGACTGCTTGCGTGTCACTATCGGCACAAAGGATGAGAATACAAGGCTGTTGGCGGCACTAAGGCAATTCGTGTAGTGATAGTAAACATGATTAGTTGCAATAGTAAGCAGAAGATTTAACCATTACAAAAAAAGAAAAAATTGTGAAGCAAGCATTATTCATAGATAGAGACGGCACAATTCTCGTAGAGCCAGAAGACGAACAGATTGATAGCTTTGATAAGTTTCAGTTTGTTCCAGGAGTGATTCGCAATCTTAACTTCATCCGCACTAAGCTCGATTTTGAGTTTGTCATGGTTAGCAATCAAGATGGACTAGGTACCGACTCTTATCCAGAGGATACTTTTTGGCCAACGCATAACTTGATGCTTAACACTCTTAAGACGGAAGGTGTAGAGTTTGACGATATACTCATCGACCGCAGTTTCCCAGAGGATAATCTTCCTACTCGTAAGCCTGGCACAGCTATGCTCGCAAAATACATGAGCGGTGAGTATGATTTAGCAAACTCGTATGTGATTGGTGACCGCCAAACAGACAAGCAGCTTGCCATCAATCTTGGTTGCAAGTATCTTATTCTTGGAGACAATGTTCAGTCATGGGATGAGATAACAGAGATTCTTTTTGCGGGTGAGAGAACGGCTTCTGTGCGTCGTACAACAAAGGAAACAGATATTGATATTGCTCTCAACCTCGATGGCACAGGCGTTTGCGATATAAATACTGGATTAGGATTCTTCGATCACATGCTAGAGCAAATAGGCAAGCATGGAAGCATTGACTTGCGCATTCATGTGAAGGGTGATCTCAATGTTGATGAGCATCATACAATCGAAGATACAGGTATTGCTCTTGGCGAGTGCATCAATAAGGCGCTTGGCAATAAGCGTGGCATTGAGAGATACGGCTACACACTTCCTATGGATGACTGCCTATGTCAGGTGGCATTAGATTTTGGAGGTCGCGCATGGCTTGTGTGGGATGCAGAGTTCCATCGTGAGAAGGTAGGGGATATGCCGACAGAGATGTTCTTGCATTTCTTCAAGTCGTTCAGTGATGCAGCCAAAATGAATCTTAACATCAAGGCAGAAGGTGAGAACGAACATCACAAGATAGAAGGAATTTTTAAGGCGCTTGCGCGAAGCATTAAGATGGCTGTGAAGCGTGATATTTATAAATTCCAGCTTCCTTCATCAAAGGGAGTACTTTGATAAACTGCGTGTTTGGCTTTTTAGCGTATCGTTTTTTCTGCTAGTTTTTAGCTGCATTGTTTTTAGCTAGTTAGTATCAGAGTTGTTAAGAAGTTGTCAATCAAAGCTTTTTACTTGGACACCATTCGGCTAATCCGCAGTTTTTGCATTGTGGGTTAGCCGATTTGCATACATATCTTCCATGAAGAATGAGCCAATGATGTGCTCGTGAAAGAAGTTCTTCTGGTATATTTTTCACCAACTCTTTCTCAACAGCTAATGGTGTTGTGCATCTTTTGCTGACTAAGCCGATGCGATGGCTTAGTCTGAACACATGTGTGTCAACTGGCATTGATGCTTGATTGAAATAGACCGATAACATGACATTGGCAGTTTTCCTTCCTACTCCAGGCAATGCAACAAGTGAGTCAAAGTTGTTAGGGACTTCGCCGCCGTGTTTTTCTATAAGCATTTTTGCCATCTGCACAAGATGTTCGGCTTTACTGTTAGGATAGCTAATTGATTTTATGTATGCGAACATCTCTTCCTTAGTGCTTTGTGCCATAGTTGCAGCATTGGGAAAAGCTGCAAATAGAGTAGGGGTTGTCATATTCACTCTCTTGTCTGTGCATTGCGCTGACAACATCACTGCTACCAGAAGCTCAAAGGCATTGCTGTACTTGAGTTCTGTATCAGCTTCTGGCATGGCTACAGAGAAATAGCTGATAAACCGCTCAAATCTTTCTTTTTTTGTCATGAGTTTTTGAGTTCTCTTTTTTATTATTACCTTGTCTTGATTGCGATTTGATAATAATAAAGGGGATACACATAAATGTATCCCCTATTTTGTTCTTATCAGTATCTTGCTATGCAATTATGCCTGAGCTACTGGCTCGATTGATACTGTGCTACGGTCAAGACGACCACGCTTGAATGTTACGATACCGTCAGCGAGAGCGTAAAGAGTGTCATCCTTACCAATGCCTACATTCTTGCCTGGATAGTGCTTTGTACCACGCTGGCGAACGATGATGTTACCAGCCTTAGCGAATTGACCTCCGAAGAGCTTAAGTCCGAGTCGTTTTGAGTGTGACTCACGGCCGTTCTTAGAACTACCTACACCTTTTTTATGTGCCATGTTGTAAAACTGTCTTGATTAAATTGTTAATGAATTTAATGAAATTGAAATCACCGAAGTGAATTATGCAACAATTGACTTAACGAGCACCTGAGTGAACTGCTCACGGTGACCATTGAGCTTGCGGTAGCCCTTGCGACGACGCTTGTGGAACACGAGAACCTTGTCACCCTTGAAGAGTGGATCGATTACCTCGAGAACAACCTTTGCGCCCTCAACTACTGGAGTGCCTACTGTTACTACGCCGTCGTTGTCAACCAACAACACTTTCTCAATTTCAACAGTTGCATTAGCCTCAACATCCTTGATGTGGTGAACGAAGAGCTTCTTGCCTTCTTCAATCTTGAACTGCTGACCCTGAATTTCTGCAATTACGAACATTTGTTATTTTGAATTTTAGGGTGGACCGGGTGGCGGAATTCAAACATCAGAACTCACTTTTTCGAGCCATTCCGGCATAAATCGACTGCAAAGTTACTACATTGCCACGAATTGGCAAAATTATTCTTGGCCTTTTTTACTTTTTGAAAGCGTTTTTGCTCACATACACACGGTAATCCTTTATTGCACCTGGCACATTGCTTTCCATGCGAGGCAAATACTGCAATGCTGTGACTGTCTGAGTTTTGCCAAGATCAATGACGATTGTGTGTGGGAACTTGACTCCCTTAACGGTGCTCCAGAATGTAGATTCCTGCAGGTCATAAATCTTATCTCCAGCACGGTTGCCAGTTACGATGTCTTCGCTATCAGCATAGTAAATTCTCCATGGCTCGCGGCTGAGGCGCTCGCCGTTCTGATCGAGGAGGTAGAGCTCTGCTATGCAAGCATACTCATCGCCATTGTGGTTATTAAGTGCTTCGATGCAGATGTAGCGTCCTGTTTGAGCAGCGTCGAACTTTACTTCTTGCCATCCATTGCCAGCAGCGAAAGAACCTGTTGCGATAGCTGTCTCGCCAGATAGGTTGAGGTTCTCGCCATCCTTGCGGTGAATAGGTGGCTCTGCATTCTGAAGCTGGTCGATGATTGGTTTGCTAAGACCTGCGCATTTTGCTTCCTTAGGACCAATCACATCCATTACGATTATCTCGTTGTGTCCCTTTTTGAGCCAGCATCCTGGACAATACAGAGTCTGCTGAGGACCAATCTCCCAGATGCGTCCGAGGCCATGACCATTTACATAAACGAGTCCTTTGCCGAATGTCTCAAAATTAAGGAATGTGTCACCAATCTTATCGAGCTTGAATGTAGCCTTGTAGTATCCAGGAACGCGGTCGCCCTTGTTTTCTGGCTTAGTTGTGATGAGTGTCTTGTACATCTGCTGCTTGCAGAACTCGTAAGTGTCTGGGAAGAGGAAGTTCTTCCAGTTCTTCATTGAAGCGGTGAACTCATTACCGTCGATGTCGATTGTGAGCTCAACATTTCCCTCGATGCCCTTGAAGTCCTTGATTGCGCGACCGAAGTTGATGCGTCCCATAGCCTCAACGAGGATGTTGAGTTTAGCACCTTTCTTGCACGATGGGATTACAAGATCCTTGTCGCCGTTTCTTCTGTCCATTGCGCCGATGTACTTATCATTGATGAATACCTGCACATAGTCATGGCCGCCAGCAATATGGAGTTTTGACGGACTGCTGATTTCTGGCAATGTTGTGCTGTACATGATCGAGCCCCAGCCTTGGTCAAACTCTTCCATTGTCTTGATGCTTGTAGAGTTGATTGGAGTAGGGAGGTTGTCAAAGATAGGAGCGTACTCAGTGAATTTGAACTCTGGTACCGTGATGATAGGCAATGCCTTAGGTGCAGCAGGAAGCT
Organism: Candidatus Minthosoma caballi; assembly: GCA_018064505.1. Taxonomy (GTDB): domain Bacteria; phylum Bacteroidota; class Bacteroidia; order Bacteroidales; family Bacteroidaceae; genus Minthosoma; species Minthosoma caballi. Next base: position 12,256 of record JAGHVC010000185.1, read on the forward strand.
TCTTGTCTGTGTACTTCTGCAACATAGCACGAAGTTCGTCAAACTTTGGAGTTGCTTGTCCGTACTCATTGATAGGAGCATCATAGTCGTAGCTTGTGACATCAGGAGCAAAACCTGGAGAGTTTGCGCCTGCCCAGTGACCGAATGATGTTCCTCCATGAGTCATGTAAAGTGAGAAAGAGATGTTTTTGTCGAGCATTTCTCTCAATCCATCAACCATATCTTTTGAAGAGCGTGTCTCATGCTTGCCGCCCCATTTGTCGAACCATCCACTCCAGAATTCAGAGCACATGAGTGGAGCGTTTGGACGAACTTCCTTGAGCTTGCGGAACTGGTCATCAATGTTTGCGCCTGTACCGAAATTCATTGTCCATACGAGGTCGTCAAGGCCATTGTTGAGGAAGTTGCTTGACCAGTCGCACTGGAAAAGAGCAACTTTGTCGAAGCCTACAGAACGGAGACAATCACGAATCTCGCTTACATAAGGCTTGTCAACGCCGTATGAACCGTACTCGTTTTCAACTTGAACCATGATGATAGGACCACCGTTCTGGATTGTGAGTCCTGCAAGCTGCTTGCCTACTTCTGTTTCGAAGATCTTTACGCGCTCCATAAAGTATGGGTCGCGCTCGCGGAGCTTGATGTCCTTCTTTTTCAAGAGCCACCAAGGCAGACCGCCCATTTCCCATTCAGCGCATACATATGGTCCAGGACGGACAATCACATACATTCCGTTCTTCTGAGCGAGGCGACAGAACTCAGCCACATCATTGTTGCCTGTCCAGTCAAATACGCCTTCTTTCTGCTCGTGTATGTTCCAGAAAATGTAGATGCAGATTGTGTTCATTCCGAGAGACTTGCACATCTTGATGCGGTGCTCCCAGTAAGCTTTAGGAATACGAGGATAGTGAATCTCTGCTGCCTTCACAACGAAAGGCTTGCCATTGAGCATGAAAGATCCTTCGCCGGCTTCGAATGTGCCTTTTGCTTTCTGTGCCGATGCAGGCAAGCAAACAGCCATTGTCAAAGCTAAAGAGAATAGTAAAAATAGTTTCTTCATTAGTATTTTGTTTAGTTAGTAATATTTCATGCAAAATTATAAAGAATATCACAAATAAACAACAAAAACAATTATTCTTTTGTCTATACATATTTATTTAAAGGAAAAGTCTTTCAGAAGAAGCGTTTTTTCCTCATCTTATAAAGGATATGAAGAAGCGAGAAAAGGGCTCTCAGTTTATCGGGCGTAACGCTTGTGCGATATCGGGTATAACGACTGTGCGATACAAGGCATAACGCACATGCGATACAAGGCGTAAGCTCACAGAGGTACAAGGCGTAAGTTCGTGGAGGCACACCGTGTCAGCTCGAAGAGGCATAAGGTATAAGCCTACGGAGGTGCACGGTGTCAGCTCGTGGAGGTATAAGGCATCAGCTCGTGGAGGTGCAAGGCATCAGCTCAGAGGAATAAAAGGCATGCGTATAAAGAGATAAAGTGTGTGTATCCTAATGTATATAAAGTTTGAAACAGAAAACAAAACTTTTGATACTTTACTATGATAGCTGAGGCTTTATAATTTCGTAACTTTGCAAAAATTAATAATACTTATTATGAGAAAACTTATTACATCTTTGATTGCGCTTTGTTTGTGCGGTAATATTTTTGCTGAAAATAAGAACGCAACTATCAACATTGACAGTAAAGTGAAGTATCAGCATGTCACAGGTTTTGGTGGATTCTCCCCAAGCCCGACATGGTCATATTGGTTAGGCAATACAGAGATGGACAAGTTGTTCGGCACAGGTGAGAATCAGCTTGGTTTGAACATCTTGCGCGTTTATATTGCGAACAGTGAGAATGGCTGGAGCGCTGGAGTGGCAAATGTGAAGAGAGCCAAGAAATATGGTGCTTTTGTGTTTGCTTCGCCTTGGTCACCACCTGCTTCTTGGAAGTCGAACAATTCTGATTCGAATGGAGGAGAACTGAAAGAGAGCCGCTATAAGGATTGGGCGAATTTCCTTAACAAGTATTATAAATACATGAAGGGGCAAGGAGCTTTGATTGATGCTGTGTCTATTCAAAATGAACCCGACTGGAAGGCAGAGTATCAGAGTTGCATATGGTCGGGACAGCAGATGGCAAAGTTCCTGAAAGAGTATGGCTCACTGATTGAGTGCAAGATAATTGCTCCAGAGGCAATTCATTTCACAAGAAATGTGCATGAACCTATTTTGAATGATCCTGCAGCTTGTGAACAGCTTGATATTCTTGGAGGCCACTTCTACGGTTGGGATGGCTCGTCATATCCTTTAGCTGCTCAGAAAGACAAGGAGGTTTGGATGACAGAATTCCTTATCAATGAACGCCAGCAGAATAACAACCAGAATATCAATTGGAAAGATGACGGATTCCTCTTCGCAAGAAGCATCAATGATGCGATGCTTGCGAACATGAGTGCTTGGGTGCATTATTCTCTTAAGAGATATTATGGTTGTCTGGGTGATGGCTCTTATGGCACTGTGAATAATCAGATTACAAAGAGAGGATACATATTGTCGCATTATGCAAAGTATGTTTCTGGCACAACACGCATTCGTCACTCTCTTGCTGACAATTCAGGAAAGCTAACTTCTTCTGCTTATCTTTCGCAGACAGGTGATAGCGTTGTCGTTATGGTGATTAACACTGGTGCAGATAAGTATAGCACAAAGGTTAATCTTCCTTTTAACACTATGGCTGGAAGACAAATTGTGACAACAGAAACCCAGAACATGGTGAAAGATGATCTTGACTGGGATGAGGAAACATTTGAGCCTGTTGTGGAAGTGCTGCCATATAGTGTAAACACATACATTTTTGTGAAGAAATCAGTGCGTCCTGATACAGGAGATGACGAAGATTTGACAGGAAGTGTTGTGTTTGCAGACAATTTTGATTTGTATGGAGCATCATGTATTCCTGCTGGTTGGAAAACGAAGTATGAAGATGGTATTCGCAGTGCTGGCAGCTATTCTCTTGGTCCTCGTATCATGTCTTTCTCTCCAGAAGGAATGATGGTGTATGGCTTCTATTTCCGCACAGGAAATAATGGAGTAGGGTATGTAACTTATGGCGAAGACTCAAACAATAGATTAACTCTCGAACCTGGAGAGTACACACTTAGATTCTCAACTGTTGGCTGGAAAGCAAAACCTTCAATTACAGCATCTGTTCAGAAAGTCGGGGGCAAAGCTCTGAATTCTGTGTCTGCCACTCCTCAAACTTCTGTTTCAAATAATGGTTCGGCATCGCGAATAACTCAAACAACAGATAAAGAGATAAACTTTGAGATTGAAGAGACAGGAAATTATATTCTTAAGTGGCAGATTGCTCAGGCATCCTCAGGTCTCAATGAAGCGCTTTTGGGAAATATTCAACTGATTCGCCACGATGCAACTAGTATGGAGAACATTATTGTAAATCCTAAGGGCAATGATGTAATTTATGATCTTAGCGGACGCAAATTAAAGACTGTTTCAAAGCCAGGAATTTACATTAAAAACGGCCATAAAATCATTTTCAAATAAAATGACAATAATAGATTGACTCTTAACTATTTGAAGTTATTATTGAAAGTCTTAATACAAAAGAAAAGAGCTTGGCATATTGCCAAGCTCTTTTCTTTTATTGATGTTTTGATTCTTAGAATCGTTATTGTTCTTACTTTACAGGAATGTCCTCAATTCTCTGCTGATGACGACCACCAGCGAACTCTGTATTGAAGAATTCATCGAGGCACTGACGGCATGTTTCCTCTGTGATGAATCGGCCAGGGAAAACGATGACATTGGCGTTGTTGTGCTCACGGATGAGGTGAGCAATCTCTGGCTGCCAAACAAGACCTGCACGAATGCTCTGGTGCTTGTTGAGAGTCATTGAGATGCCTTCGCCTGAGCCACACATTGCGATACCTGGATATACTTCACCCTTTTCAATGCCCTCAGCGAGAGCATGACCGTAAGTGGCGTAGTTGCAGGAATCCTCTGTGTATGTGCCGTAGTCCTTATATTCCATGCCTTTCTCCTCAAGATATTTCTTTACGAATTGCTTGAGTGGGAAGGCTGCGTGATCTGAAGCAAGACCTATTGTTTTCATAATTTGGGATTAGGAATTAGGAATTAGGAATTAGGAATTGTATGTACAATGCTAATAATAACTTTGAAAGGCATGACGGAATCAATTAGGAATTGAGTGTTTCTATTCTTTCCTCTGAAGATTTGGTTATACTACTGAGAATTCTGTGTAGTTCTTTACATTCATTCCAAATAGATTCGAACTCCTTGTCATTCAGATAATCAGTCTCATGCAATAATTCTAACCAGTATAATGATTCTGAACATTCTTTATATGCAATATACATTTTTGCAATAAAGTCCTTTTTACTTATCGCACAAACAGCCTCTGCAACATTTGCTCCAATACTCGTTCCACTTCTAACTAGTTGTTTGCTAAGAATGAATTCTTTCTTGGTCTGAAGTAAATACTTATATAAATTAACAATTCTGATTGCAAAAGCTTTCGATTTAACTGCTATTATATTATCATTGTCCATAGTTAAAATTAAGGAATGTGGAATCGAACTGTCAATACAAACAATTCCTAATTCCACATTCCTAATTCCTAATTACAACATAGACTTAACCTGGTTGTAAACATTCTCAGCTGTGTAGCCAAGCTTCTCGTCGAGCACCTTGTATGGAGCAGAGAAGCCGAATGTCTCAAGACCCCAGATCTTTGATGCTGGGTCAGCACCGATGAGGAAGCCCTGGAGGTTTACTGGGAGACCTGCTGTCATACCGAATACCTTAGCGCCTGCTGGGATAACTGACTGCTGGTATTCTGCTGGCTGGCAACGGAATACGCCCTCAGAAGGAACGCTTACGATGCGACATTTAACGCCATCCTTGCGGAGGAGCTCAGCACCAGAGATGAGTGTAGAAACCTCAGAACCTGTTGCAACCATTACTACATCTGGGTTCTCGTCTGAACCAGCTACAACATAGCCACCCTTGCGAGCCTGCTCGTAGTCGTTGCCCTCTGGGAGGTTGTTGATGTTTTGGCGAGAGAAGATGAGAGCTGTTGGGCTGTCAGTGTTCTCCATTGCCATAGCCCATGCAATAGTTGTCTCCTTAGCATCAGCTGGACGAAGAACGAGAGTAGAGTTCTTGCCATCGTGACGCTTAAGCTTCTCCATGAGACGGATCTGTGACTCGTGCTCAACTGGCTCGTGAGTAGGACCGTCCTCACCTACGCGGAATGCGTCGTGAGTCCAGATGAACTTAACTGGGAGCTGCATGAGAGCTGCCATACGTGCTACTGGGAGCATGTACTGAGAGAATACGAAGAATGTACCGCAAGCTGGGATGACACCACCGTGGAGAGCCATACCTACGCAGCAGCAAGCCATAGTTAACTCAGCAACACCTGCCTGGAAGAATGCGCCAGAGAAGTCGCCAGCTGTGAGAGCCTTAGTCTTCTTGAGGAAGCCGTCAGTCTTGTCTGAGTTAGAGAGGTCGGCAGAAGCGCAGATCATGTTTGGAACCTGCTCAGCGAGAACTGAGAGACATGCAGCAGAAGCGCTACGAGTAGCATCGTTGTCCTTCTGTACACAAGCATTCCAGTCAATCTTTGGAGCCTTGCCTGAGAACCACTCTGCCTGTGCAGCAGCCTTCTCTGGGTTAGCCTCAGCCCAAGCCTTCTCCTCAGCATAGCGCTCAGCGCAGATGCCTTCGAGTTCCTTAGCACGGTTAGCGTAGAGCTCCTGAACGTCTGGGAAGATCTGGAATGGATTCTCAGGATCACCACCGAGGTTCTTAACTGTGTTAACGAAAGCGTCGCCACCAAGTGGAGCACCGTGAGTCTTGCAGTTTGCCTCGTAAGAAGAACCGTCAGCCTTGAGAGCGCCCTTACCCATGATACACTTACCGATGATGAGTGTTGGCTTGCCCTGAACAGCCTGTGCCTTCTCGATTGCAGCACGAATCTGCTCTGCGTCGTTACCGTTGATTTCGATAACTTCCCAGTTCTGAGCACGATACTTAGCAGCAGTGTCCTCGTTCATAACCTCCTTAGGCTCAGTAGAGAGCTGGATGTCATTGCAGTCGTAGAACATGATGAGGTTGTCAAGACCGAGGTTGCCTGCGATACGAGCAGCACCCTGTGAAACCTCCTCCTGGATGCCACCGTCAGAGATGTATGCGTAGATTGTCTC
>JAGHVC010000213.1 GCA_018064505.1 Candidatus Minthosoma caballi
ATTTTCAGTCATGTAGCCCGCTACACTCCTTCAAACTAAAAACAAAATCTGCATCCAAATAGAGCACAGCTATTATAAAAATAATTATGATTACCTACTTAAAAGGAGAATGACCGCAATCATTCTCCTTTTTATTGTGTATTTAGGCTTCTTTAGTATTTGTCGAATCAATAGTGATTCCTACTTCTCTTCCAAAGCAGCAAGCTTTGCTTTTACTTCTTCCATGTCAGCCTTAAGCTTCTCCATCTTTCTGTTGAGTTCCTCAACGAGGGAGTTACCAGACTTTGACTTTGAAAGGTTGAGGAAACCAAGGTTGTTTTCGTATGTCTTGATTTCGTTCTTAAGAATCTCAAGCTGGCGAGTGAGGCGGCTCTTTACATCACCGCTGTTGCCCTGCTTGCCGCTCTTCACGCTTTCCTTGAAACGGTCGATGCGACGCTTTGTTGCGTTCTCATTTGCGTAGCCATAGAGACGGTCCATCTGCTCGCGAAGAAGCTTGTAGAGCTTGTCCTTCTCTTTGAAAGGAACATGTCCGATTTGATTCCACTCTTCCTGGGCAGCACGAAGCTTAGCACGAAGGTCACCCTCAAACTCTTCTGGAACGATAGCAGCGAGAGCGTCGATGATAGCCTTCTTCTTGTCCATATTGGCAGTTTGCTCAGCACGAGCACCAGAGTTGGCTTCCTTCTTGGCTGCAAAGAATGCATCGCATGCAGCATTGAAGCGCTCCCAAATTTGGTCACTATACTTCTTTGGCACTGTGCCAATCTCCTTCCATTTCTTCTGAAGGTCAACAAGAGCATCTGTAGTTTCTTTCCACTCAGTGCTGTCCTTAAGAGCCTCAGCTTTCTCTACGAGTTCAAGCTTGAGCTTGTAGTTCTGATTGAGGTTGTCACGAACAGACTGGAAGTATTCGCTTTTGCGAGTGAAGAAACTGTCGCAAGCTTCACGGAAACGCTCAAAGATCTTAGTGTTCATCTTCTGAGGAGCGAAGCCGATAGTCTTCCATTCTGCCTGCAACTCAGTGATTTTGTCAGAGATAGAGTTCCATTCAGCAAAAGTCTTGAGCTCGTCAAGATTGAATCCTTCTATTGTTTCGCAGATAGCTGTCTTCTTTGCAAGATTCTCCTCTTCTTGCTGCTTACGGCTCTCAAAGAAATCCTGATGGCGCTTGTTGATGACAGTAGAAGCATCCTTGAAACGAGTCCAGATCTGCTCACGAAGATCGCTTGCTACAGGGCCAATCTCGCGGAACTCCTGATGGAGCTGCTGGAGCTTACGGAAAGCGGAGATGATGTCTGTCTCATCAGCAAGCTTTTCTGCAGCCTCGATAAGAGCAGTCTTAAGCTCAAGGTTCTTCTTGAAGTCATAAGCGCGAAGCTCATTGTTGAGCTTAAGAGTGTCATAGAATGCCTCCACAGCCAGCTGGTAGTTCTTCCAAAGCTCAGTGACCTTTTCTGCAGGCACTTCCTTTATCTCATTCCACTGCTGCTGAAGTTCCTTGAAATCATTGTACACGCGATTGATTTCGTCAGGGTTCTCTGTCAGAGCCTTTATCTTGTCAATAATTTCAGTTTTCTTTTTGTAGTTGGCCTCACGCTCCTGTTCCAATGCTGCAGCGATAGCAGCTCTCTTCTCTCGGATTGTGGCCATCTGTGCCTTGAACTCAGCCTCTTCCAAGTTTGGTGCTGGAAGGTATTCCTCTGCATTGCCGCCTTCTTCGATGAACTGCTTGTAAGCAGCATCTGCTTCTTGGCGATGGATGCGGTAGAAGTTGCTTTTGAGGCTGTCGAGTTCCTGACGGGTTACTTCTTCGTCACTTTCTGCAATTTGCTTGAGTCGCTCAACGACCTGAGCCTTTGTCTCGTAAGTGGCGATAGATGTTGTTGAGGATTCTGCCTGAGGTGCTTCAGCTACTGTAAGCTCCTCAGTGGGGTTCTGATTTTCAGTCATAGATTAATTAATGTATTATATAAAGCATTATTGAATATACATAGATTACTGCTGCAGGGATTGCAAGCAGTGAGCTGTCGAAGCGGTCGAGCATTCCTCCATGCCCAGGAAGGATGTTGCCAGAGTCTTTCACTCCTATCTTTCTCTTGATAAGGGATTCAACAAGGTCGCCCCATGTGCCCATGACAACTACAACAATGGCAAGTCCTGCCCAAAGAATTCTGCTCAGCATTGGGTCGAGAGATTCTGAGAAAGGAACAAATGTTGCAATTACCTGTGACGCTGCAAGCGCTGTGATGCCGCCACCGATACTGCCTTCCCAAGACTTTTTAGGAGAAATTCTTGGGAAAAGCCTGTGCTTGCCAAGCCAGCAGCCGAAGATGTAAGCTCCAGAGTCGCTTGACCAAAGGAATATGAACACAGACAAAGCGTACCAGAAATAGTAACTAACACCTGCAGGGGTGTTGATGAAGCATAGAGTGTTGAAAGAGGCGAAAGGCAGAGCAATGTAGAGCTGAGCCATAAGAGCGTATGCCCAGTTGCTGAGATTGCTCTCTCTGTCTATGTAAAGCTCTGATACCAATATGTATAATATGGACATAAGGTAAGGAATGAATACCTCTGCGCCCATTAAGTTGGTGTTGAACACCCAAACAGCAATGAACAGATAAGCTGCAGAAGCCGTAGTTGTGAAACGGTTGATTTGCAGATTAAGCTGTTTATTGATTATAGATGCAAACTCAAACACAGTCATAGCTGTGATGATAGTGAACAATGCCAACTGAGAGTATGGATGCCAGATGATGCAGCCAACAAGCAGCGCAACGAAGAGAACACCCGTGATGGAGCGTAATATAAGATTTTTCACTGTTCTTGATTGTTATTGTTTTCTTGTTCCTCTGCTGCCTTCTTTGCCTTTTCAGCTTTTTCCACAACAGCTTGAACTATCTTTTGACGAATGATTTCCTCATTCTCTTTCTTGTGATCCGTTTGGTTTGAAGATTCATTCTCAGCTTCTGCGTCATTAGGATTTGCAGCAAGAATCTCGTCGGTGCGTGAAGCCCATGGTCTCTTTCCGAATATGTTCTCAAGGTCTTCTGCAAAGATGACCTCTCTATCCATCAGGATTTGAGCAAGCTGAGCATGTCCTTCCTTATGCTCAATGAGCACTTGTTTAGCACGGTTGTATTGGCTTGCAATGAGGTTGCGGATTTCCTCATCAATGGTTTCCGCAGTTTTGTCGCTGTAAGGCTTGCTGAAACTATACTCCTGATTGTCGTAATAGCAGATGTTAGGGAGCTTCTCTCCCATGCCATAGTAAGCAATCATTGCATGAGACATCTTTGTAGCTCTCTCCAAGTCATTAGCGGCACCGCTTGAAATGTGACCTACGCAAAGTTCCTCAGCAGCGCGTCCTCCAAGCAAAGAACAAAGTTCGTCGCTCAGCTGTTCCTTTGTGCTGATTTGTCTCTCTTCAGGCATATACCATGCAGCTCCAAGAGCTTGGCCGCGAGGAACAATAGTAACCTTGATGAGAGGGTTTGCGTACTCAAGGAACCAAGAGATTGTAGCGTGTCCAGCCTCGTGGAGGGCAATAGTCTTCTTTTCTTGAGCAGTGAGCAGCTTAGTCTTCTTTTCCAAACCGCCTATGATGCGGTCAACTGCATCGAGGAAACACTGCTTGTCCACCCATTCCTTATTGTTGCGAGCAGCAATGAGTGCTGCTTCATTACATACATTAGCAATGTCAGCGCCAGAGAAGCCAGGAGTCTGTCGAGAAAGCTGGTCCACATCTACTGTCTCATCAATCTTGAGAGGCTTGAGATGCACCATGAAGATTTCTTTTCTCTCGTTGACATCTGGCAGATCCACATGAATCTGACGGTCAAATCTTCCAGCACGGAGCAGAGCCTTGTCAAGAATGTCAGCACGGTTGGTTGCTGCCATGATTATGATGCCGCTGTTTGTGCCAAAGCCGTCCATCTCTGTGAGCAATTGATTGAGAGTGCTTTCGCGCTCGTCATTTCCGCCCATCGCAGGTGATTTGCTTCTTGCGCGGCCAATAGCGTCAATCTCATCGATGAAGATGATGCATGGTGCTTTAGCCTTTGCCTGTTGGAAGAGGTCGCGGACACGGCTTGCGCCAACACCTACAAACATCTCCACAAACTCAGAGCCTGAAAGGGAGAAGAATGGCACGCCAGCTTCTCCTGCCACTGCCTTTGCAAGCAGAGTTTTACCAGTTCCTGGAGGACCGACAAGAAAAGCTCCCTTTGGAATCTTTCCACCGAGGTTTGTGTATTTGTCTGGGGTCTTGAGGAAGTCCACGATTTCCTGTACTTCCTGCTTGGCTCCTGCTTGTCCTGCCACATCCTTGAAAGTGATTTTAGGACCATTCTTTCCATCATTCTCAAAAAGCTGAGCTTTAGATTTTCCAACAGAGAAGATGCCACCAGCTCCTCCCATGAAGCCGCCTCCGCCTCCACTCATCTTTCTCATGATGAATAGCCAGATGACGACGATGAGCACGATAGGGCCTATGTTCCAAAGCAAGTTGCCAAGAAAGTCGTTCTCCCTTTCATAGTTCACCTTGCCTGTGAAATTTCCTTCCTTGTTCTGAGTGTCAAGATAGGTTTCAAGGTTGTCAATTGAGCCGAATTCAACCTTAATTCTTCCTTGTTCCTTCTTGGCATCTGCAACGCCGAAGACCTCTTTGTTGTATTGTGGATTGATTGAAAGAGTAAGAGTGAGATTGTCCTTATTCACCAAGATGTCCTTCACATACCCCTTAACAATCAGTTCCTTGAAAGTAGTGTAGTCAACCACTCTCGATGCACTTGACGAGTCATGACGAGTGAAAATCATGAACGCAAGTCCTCCAAAGAGAAGCAAATACAGCCAAGTGAAATTAAATCTTGGCTTTCTGTGTTTATTGTTATTGTTGTTTGGTTCCATTCCGTTGTTTGGTTCCATTCCAAAATTTTATTGTTAATCCAAGTCAGGCACATCTACGATGTCTGCATCTTCCCACAAATTGTCCACATCGTAGAACTCGCGAGCATCAGGCACGAAGATGTGCACAACAACATCAATATAGTCCATAGCAATCCATAGGTTGTTTCTTGTACCGTCCACAGCCGTTGGCTTTGAGTTTGCCTTCTTTCTTGTAAACTCACGCACAGAGTCGCTGATGGCTGATACCTGAGTAGGGGAGTTGCCCTCGCAGATTACCAAGTATTTTGTGATAGTGTCGTCGATATCCTCAAGATTTACAACACGAATTTTCTTTCCTTTCTTCTCTTGAATGCCTTCAATGCAGGCATTTACTAACTTTTCGTTTTCTGTCATGTAATATACTTATGAATTCAAATTTCTTTATCTTTTTTAGTCTATTCCTCTGCCTCACGATTCTTCTTTTCCTCAATCATCTGGAAGTCCTTTGGCCTGAGCACGAAGTTGCTGCCGAGATATTTCTCTTTAACGATCGTATTCTCTGCAAGTTCTGGAGGAGTGCCTTTGAAGAGGATTCTTCCCTCAAACAGCAAGTAAGCACGATCTGTGATGCAGAGAGTCTCCTGCACATTGTGGTCGGTGATGAGGATTCCGATGTTACGGTCTTTAAGTTTCCACACGATGTATTGAATATCCTCTACGGCAATAGGATCCACACCAGCAAAAGGTTCGTCAAGCATGATGAACTTAGGGTCGATGGCAAGGCATCGTGCAATCTCGCATCGTCTTCTCTCACCGCCCGACAGCTGGTTGCCGTTGTTCTTTCTCACCTTTTGCAGACGGAGGTCGTCAAGCAACTGCTCCAGCACTTCCTTCCTCTTCTCCTTGCTTTTGTATTTCATCTCCAACACAGTCATGATGTTGTCCTCCACGCTCATGGTGCGGAACACGCTTGCTTCCTGAGCCAGATATCCAACGCCCTTCTTTGCTCTTGTTGACACTGGGTCGTTTGTTATTTCTGCGTTATTGATAAACACCTGCCCTTTGTTTGGCACCACAAGTCCTGTAGTCATGTAGAAAGAAGTAGTCTTGCCAGCTCCGTTCGGGCCAAGCAATCCCACAATCTCTCCTTGTCTCACGCTGAACGAGACATCGTTGACCACAGTTCGCTTTCCGTAAGTCTTCACCAGATTTCTTGTGTAGAGTGTATTTCTTTCCTCCGAGAATTCTGGCACTTCAGCATCGCCTGCATTTGTGGTGGCAGATATTGTCTTTATATCCATTCTTTATCGTTTTGTCACTTGATAAGTTGTCGAAATTAGTTACAAAAGTACAAATTGTTTGTTAATTAGTCTATTTCTTTGATAAAAAACTATGTTAAAAGTCACTCTTTTGAACAAAAATCACTACTTTTGCGAAGATTTTGCAAAATAGAAATCAAATATCACTCAATTAATACAACAAAAATCGTGCTTACAATTAAGAGTGGACTTACACATTTAGGGCAGTATGTGCAATTGATGGGACGAGCACTAACTCAGCCTGACAGGTGGAGAATGTTTTTTAAGCAGTATGTGACAGAGATGTTTCAGCTTGGCTACAACTCAATAGGTATTGTGCTTATTATATCATTCTTTATCGGAGCCGTTATCTGCTTGCAGATCAAGCTCAACATTCAGAGTCCTTGGATGCCTCGAATGGTAGTAGGCTACACGACTCGTGAGATTATGCTCCTTGAGTTTTCTTCATCAATTATGTGCCTTATCCTTGCAGGTAAGGTGGGGTCAAACATCGCCTCAGAGATAGGAACAATGAGGATTACTCAGCAGATAGATGCTCTGGATATTATGGGCGTGAATTCTGCCAACTACTTGATTCTGCCTAAAATAGCGGGACTTATGACAATCATGCCGATTCTTGTCACCTTCAGCGTGTGTGCCGGCATTCTTGGCTCTTATGCCACCACATTGATGGGCACCACCACCGTGCCTGAGCTTGACGAGGGATTCCGCTATCAGTTCAATCAATGGTTCTTCTGGTGTGGTATGATAAAAGCTATTGTCTATGCTTTCATCATCACCAGCGTGTCGGCCTACAAAGGCTATACAGTCGAAGGCGGCTCGGTTGAAGTAGGTAAGGCTAGTACAGATGCTGTGGTGCTTAGCAGCATCCTCATCCTCTTCTCGGATATATTTTTGACAAGTATGTTGACATAAACAGGCAGACCCTCCCCCTTGCCCCTCTACGAGGCCCGTCCTCGTGATGACTCACTTCGGCCGCTTCCTAAACCGTGACATTTAGTCACGCTTTTTAACGGTCGCTACCCTTTCAAGGAGGGGAGTAGAATGTAGAGGATGGGTAATTAAGTTATTTTAAAAGAGTTCGCATGTAGTTGATTTTTAAATGCTAAAAACTCGAATTACTTGAGAACTTACAAATTGGACGATTCAATCGCATGATTCAAATACAGCATCTATATAAGAGCTTTGAGGACAGAGAGGTTCTCAAGGATATCAATGCCACATTCAAAGATGGCGAGATAAACCTCATCATAGGTCAGTCGGGTAGTGGTAAGACTGTGCTTATGAAGAACATAGTTGGCTTGCTCACGCCTACGAGCGGCAGCATTCTATACGACGACCGTGACTTTGTCTCCCTGTCGAAGAAAGAGAAAATCAAGCTTCGCAGAGAGATGGGCATGATATTCCAGAGCGCAGCGCTGTTCGACTCGCTTTCTGTGCTTGAGAATGTTATGTTCCCTCTCAACATGTTCAGCTACGACTGCTACGAAGACCGTAAGAAGAGAGCTCTCGACTGTCTTGCCAGAGTGAATCTTGTGGGAGCAGAAAACAAGTTCCCTGGAGAGATTTCGGGTGGTATGCAGAAGCGAGTTGCCATTGCCAGAGCCATTGTGCTTGAGCCAAAATACCTCTTCTGCGATGAGCCAAACTCAGGACTTGATCCTAAGACCAGCATTGTGATTGACGAACTCATCTCAGGTATCACTCATGAGGACAACATCACTACTATAGTCAACACCCACGACATGAACTCCGTGATGGGCATTGGCGAAAACATCACCTTCATCTGCGAAGGCCGTGCTGAATGGCAAGGCAGCAACAAAGAGATTATGGACGCTTCCAACCAAAAACTCGACGATTTCATATTCTCAAGCGATATCCTGCGTCAAGCAAAGGAATTGCACGATCAGCAGAAAGGTATTAAAGTGTAAAACCAAGCATGATTAAAGAATTGTCATGAAATTGATTATAAAAATAGCAGTAGGCATTCTTGTAGCCTTGTTCATTGTCGTTATGCTTCTCATGTGCGTAGGAGCTTGCGATGCGATTCTTGAAGAAGTTGTTGATACTGAGCAGATTGACGACGAAGGCAATGTGTCTCCGTTGGATGAGGATGAAGACGACGATGACTTCTTTGACGAGTTGTTCGATGATGATGAAGAAGAGGAAGATGAATGTGATGAATGCGGCGACGATGGCTATGACGATGAGTGTGAGAGTGGCACATGCCCTGTAACTTCAACCAGGAGGAATGACTCTCGTCCTTCAGTGTCCTCAGCCAATTCTGACGAGTCGAATGTTGAGGCTTCCACCACATCTGTTCCTGTCTCTAAGTGCAAGATGTGGGCAATACTCCTTGCCGACACAGAAGACGAAACTATTGGTAAGGAAGACTTGCACGACAATAAAACCCTCAACAACGAGTTGAAAGGCATTGCAAAGGCTTTGGATCTGGAGCTTGCTGTGACCAACATCACAGGCAGCAAAACTCGTAGCAAGGCAAATCTGCGCAACGCAATCAATGCCATTAAGCCTTCTGCTGACGACATCGTTTTCTTCTGCTTCAATGGTCATGGCTTCCGTTGGGACAATCAGAAAGACAAATACCCAAACATTTGTCTCGATGCAGAGGTGGACGAAGTGGATGGCTACTATGTTTCCACCACCGACATCTACAATGCTATAGTGGCAAAGGGAGCAAGACTAAGCATCGTGTTCACCGATTGCTGCAACAGCAAGTTTGGAGAGAAGATGCCTCCTCATCAAAATAACACATTGTATAGCAGAGACTTTAATTCTGCATCAAAGGAACGAATGAAAGACCTTTTCCTTGGCAGCAAAGGCACCATACTTGCCACTGCCGCTCGTCCAGGAGAGATGGCTTGGTCATTCGAAGGAGGTGGAAGTGCGTTCACTCAGTCTTTCATCAAGCAGCTGCATCAGGAGGTCAGCAAGAAGCGTACAGACGAGGTAAGCTGGCAGCGCATAGTTGACGGCGCCATCAAGTCGGCAAGAGTGATGACAGAAGACTGCTCCAACGCTCAGAATGGCATTCGCTATATGAATGTATCAAAGAAATAATGAACTTAATATCAGAGAGTTCAATAAACTTGCTTCTTTCCTCATACCTCAATCCTCATCCCTCAAACCTCATCCCTCATTCCTCATTCCTCAATCCTCAAACCTTATCCCTCATACCTCATTTTTAACAAATGATAGTTTGCATAGCAGAGAAACCTTCGGTTGCTCGTGACATAGCCAATGTGTTGGGAGCCACCCAAGCAAAGCAAGGATACATAGAAGGTAACGGATATCAAGTTACCTGGACATTCGGTCACTTGTGTGAGCTAAAGCAGCCAGACGAATATAATGACCGATGGAAACGCTGGGACCTTTGGGATTTGCCAATGATTCCAGCTCGTTTTGGCATTCGCCTCAAGGAAGACGATGGCATCAAGAAGCAGTTTGCGGTGATTGAAAAACTCATGCAAGCAGCAGATGGCATCATCAACTGCGGTGATGCTGGTCAGGAGGGAGAGCTCATCCAGCGATGGGTGATGCAGAAAGCTGGAGCTAAGTGCCCAGTCAAGAGGCTTTGGATTTCTTCCCTCACAGAAGAAGCCATACGCGAAGGATTTAGCAATTTGAAAGACCAGAGCGAGTATCAGTCACTCTACGAAGCAGGACTATCCCGCGCCATAGGCGACTGGACTCTCGGCATGAATGCCACTCGTCTCTACACTCTCAAGTATGGACAAAACAAACAGGTGCTCAGCATTGGGCGAGTGCAGACGCCAACCTTGGCTCTCATTGTCAATCGTCAGCAAGAGATTGAGAACTTTGTGCCACAGCAGTCGTGGGTGCTTACTACGCTCTATCGCAACACCAAGTTTACAGCCATTGCTCACGATGAGGAGGCAGAAGCCGAAGCTGCAGCCGAAGTTGCTGAAGCAGCTGCGCAAGGTAAGACTCTCAAGCCCAAGGGCCCTATTTACAGACAAATAGAGTACAAGACAGAAGAAGAGGGCAGGGCAGTGCTCGACTACATCACAGGAAAAGACTTCCTCGTGACCGACATACAGAAGAAGAAAGGCACAGAAGCTCCTCCTCGTCTTTACGACCTCACATCTTTGCAGGTGGATTGCAACCGCAAGTTTGGCTATTCGGCTGACCAAACCCTGCAGCTCATCCAGTCTCTCTATGAGAAGAAGTTCACCACCTATCCTCGTGTTGACACCACCTTCCTCAGCGACGATATCTATGCCAAGTGTCCTGCTACGCTGCGCGGTCTTCGTGGCTACGAGCAGTTCACCAAGCCTCTTGAAGGCAAGCCATTGCCAAAGTCGAAGAAGGTGTTCGACTCAAGCAAGGTGACCGACCACCATGCTATCATCCCTACAGGAGTGCCAGCAGTGAATCTCACTGACATGGAGAAGCATGTCTATGACCTTGTGGCTCGCGCATTCATCGCAGTGTTCTACCCCGACTGCAAGTTCGAAACAACCACCGTTTACGGTGAAGTAGGCTCATTGCCATATCCGTCTTCTGCCATGGTAGATGCCGCCGCTTCTTCCATCCAATCTCCTGTCCTTTTCCGTGCCAGTGGCCGCACCATTCTCGATGAAGGATGGAAAGTAATCTACAAAAAAGACACCCAGGCATCCGACGACGATCAGTCCTCAACTGCCGAAGATAAATCCCTCCCTCTCTTCAAAAAAGGAGAGCATGGAGAACATTTCCCTTCCCTTTCTGAGAAGTGGACTCAGCCTCCAAAGCCATACACCGAAGCAACCCTCCTCAGAGCTATGGAAACCGCAGGCAAGTTTGTTGACAATGAGGAACTTCGTGATGCAATGAAGGAGAATGGCATAGGTCGCCCTTCCACTCGCGCCGCCATCATTGAGACTCTGTTCAAGCGTCGCTACATTCGCAAGGAAAGAAAGAACCTCATAGCCACTCCCACAGGCATTGAGCTCATCGGCATCATACATGAAGAGTTGCTCAAGTCGGCAGAGCTGACAGGTATCTGGGAAAAGAAGCTTCGCGACATCGAGCATCACAACTACGAGGCTCGCCAGTTCATTGAGGAGTTGAAGCAGATGGTAATCGACATCATCAACAAGGTGCGCAATGACCACTCCAACCGTCATGTAGCAGTGACAACCGACGAGGACTTGAAGAAGAAAAAGGCTTCTCGTTCCGCATCTTCTTCATCCGCATCTTCTTCATCCGCACCTTCTTCATCCACATCTTCTTCATCCGCTGCCTCTTCAGCCAATGTTCCAGCAGGTTTCCAGCCAAGGAAAGCCGCGGCGAAGAAGGCTACTCCAAAAAAGACCACAGCAGAGGTGAAAGCCGCCTACAATCCCGACGATGTGATAGGCATGCCATGCCCTCTCTGCCATCAAGGCACCATCATCAAGGGACGCACAGCCTACGGTTGCTCTCGCTGGAAGGAAGGATGCAACTATCGCTTGCCATTTGATCAGGCATAACACAATAAAAACGCCTGTTTTTTCGTTAATAAATTAGGTTCTAAATGGCTATGTTAGAGATCATGACTGATAATTTTTGCCACCCACAGAGTACACAGAGAGCACGGAGAGATAAAACGATGACGATAACGATGACGATGATTGCTATGATTTTGAGGACTCAGAGGTCGCTTTGCGACTGTGGAGGACACAGAGCCATTCGGAATGACATCAGCAATGCCGCCAAGGCACTCTGTGAACTCCCACTGTCCGCATGGCAGTCATCGTCATCGTCATCGTCTCTCAGTGTTCCTCTGTGTCTCTGTGGGCGAAATCAGTCAAAAAATACAACAGGGTCTTCTGAATTTTTTACTCTTAATTCTTAATTCTTTTAATGCTCTCAAAGATTCGCCACATATCATCCTCCTCATCCTGCTTAGCAGTTTTACTTGTCGCTATCGTCATTGCGCTCCACTCATGCAGCAACGAAAACATAGCGTTCAAGAAAGCTGAGCAGAGCTATGCCATTGGCGAATACTACGCCGCATCAATCAACTACAAGAAATCATACTCACGATGCGCTCCAAAGGACAAGCCAAAGAGAGCCGTGCGTGCATTCATGATGGGTGAGTGCTATCGCCACATAGGCTATACGCAGAAGGCTGTGGCTGCCTACCAGAATGCAGTGAGATATAAAGTGCAAGACAGCACAGCCTACCTCCACCTTGGCATGCAGCAGCTCAAGGCTGGTCAGTACAAGCAGGCAGCACAGAACTTCAACCAGTATCTGGAGCTTGATCCAGGCAGTGAACTTGCACACAGCGGCTTGCTCTCGTGCGAGCTTGCCCCTCAGTGGAAAGCAAAGCCTAATCAGTACAAGATAAAGAAAGAGGCGCTCTTCAATTCGCGTCGTTCCGACTATTCTCCTATGCTTGTTGGCGACGATGCCGACCAGCTTGTTCTCTCGTCCACTCGCAACGATGCTTCAGGCGACGACATAAGCGGCATCACAGGCACTAAGTTTGGCGACCTTTTCTTCTCGCGCAAGAACGAGCAAGGCAAGTGGCAGCCTGTGGATGTGATTGAAGGCGAGGTGAACACAGACTACGATGAAGGCGCATCATGCCTCTCACCCGACGGCAAGACAATGTACTTTACCCGTTGCTCGTCCGATCCCGACTATCCTCGCTACGCAGAGATATGGCAATCAACCCGTTCTGATGCCTCATGGAGCAAGCCAACTAAGTGTGACATCTCACGCGACACGCTCAGCTCCTTTGCTCATCCAGCTGTCTCTCCCGATGGCGAATGGCTATACTTTGTCAGCGACATGCCAGGAGGGGAGGGCGGACTCGACATCTGGCGCACACGCATCACAAGCAAAGGATTCGGAGGCGTGGAAAATGTAGGCAGGCCAATCAATACCTCTGGCGACGAGATGTTCCCTTCCTTCCGACCAAACGGCGACCTATACTTCTCCAGCAATGGCCATCCAGGCATGGGCGGACTCGACATCTTCAAGTCGTGGGAAGACAGCATACGAGGCACCATAGTGGAGAATCAGCAATTTCCCCTCAACAGCTCAGCCGACGACTTTGGCATGACCTTCGAAGGCGTGCACAACCGAGGCTTCTTCTGCTCCAGCCGCAATGATGGCAAGGGGTGGGAGCACATCTACAGCTTCGAATGTCCTGAGATACTTCAGACCGTCACAGGCTGGGTGTATGAAAAAGATGGCTACGAGCTGCCCGAAGCCCTCGTCTATATGGTGGGCAACGATGGCACCAATCTCAAGCTCAGCGTGAAAGGCGACGGCTCCTTCACTCAGGTGCTCAAGCCAGGAGTGGATTATGTGCTTCTTGGCACATGCAAAGGCTACCTCAATGTGAAGAACGAAATCCGTGTAGAGCAGTCGGAAGAAAGCGAAGAATACACACTTCAGTTCCCATTGCCGCCAATCAATGTACCAGTGCTCATCGACAACATCTTCTATGAGTTTGACAAGGCCGACCTCACGCCAGAGTCAACCGAAGCTCTCGACAAGCTCGTAGAGATGATGAATCAGAACCCTAACATCACCATCGAGCTCTCTGCTCATTGCGACTACCGAGGCAACGACAACTACAACCAGCGCCTCTCTCAGCGTCGTGCAGAGTCCGTGGTGCGCTACCTCATAGCCCACGACATCAAGAAAGACCGTCTCACCGCAGTCGGTTATGGTGAGAGTCGTCCGAAGATCATAACCAAGAAGCTTGCCGAAACTCTCCTCAAGGGTACTCCAAAGCTCGAACTCGCAGAGAATGACACCCTCACCGAAGCCTTCATCCTCAAGTTCAAGGACAAAGACGAACAGGAAGTTCTCAATGCCCTCAACCGCCGCACCGAGTTCAAGGTTCTACGCACCACCTACGGCACCAACTTGAACGAATACAAGCCTGAGGAAGAAGAAAAGAAAGCCTCTGCCAAAAAGAAAGGTGACGATGAAGAAGAAGACTTCCTCTTCTGAAAAAGACCCTACAGACCCTCCCCCTTACCCCACAGACCCTCCCCCTTACCCCTCCCTTATATGGAGGGGAGTGATTACCAGAGGATGGGTACATAATAAGAAAGCTCCGTAGCAACGCACAGCTACCGAGCTTTCTTCATTTACAGACCCACCCAGACATGGAATAATTACCATAGGAGCCTATCTACTACCCACCCTCTACTATCTACTCCCCTCCCTCGCAGGGAGGGGTTGGGGGAGAGTCTTCACCCTCTGCTATCTACTCCCCTCCCTCGCAGGGAGGGGTTGGGGGAGAGTCTACAACTCCTCCATCACCAATCCCTTCACAGCCTCCTTCAAAGCCTTTCCAGGATAGAAGCGCACCACCTTGTTAGTGATGGTGTTAGCATTAGCATCCTCCTCCG
>JAGHVC010000015.1 GCA_018064505.1 Candidatus Minthosoma caballi
TTATTATATTTGTCAAAAATTAAAAACACCATGGTACATGCTTCAATATTGAGAATTCTTATCGACCTTATTAAGGCTGATGCAGTTATAGATTCTACAGAAATGAATAATTTCAGCCGAATGCAAGCTAAATATCATATTAGCAATGTTCATCAAAAGAAAGCTGCAAAACTTACATTAGCAGAAGCAATCTACAATTTGAAAAGTAATGCATTTTTGCAAAAAGAAAGAGAAACATTACTGGAAGAATTAAAGGAAATGACTCTTGTTGATGGATTTTGCGTAAAGAAAGAAGCACTAATCCTTACAGCTATGCATTATTGTCTATCAAAGGAAACGCTTGATTCGGCAGAAGTCATATCAATTAATGTACCAGACATTTCTATCGCGGAAGATCAAGTAGTATATGTGGAATCAGAAAGCAATCCATCAATACACAAAGAAATACTTTCTAATTTCAGACAACTAAATACAGAATTCAAATGCTCAGGACTAAACTTCTTCTATTTACCAAAGGTGGCAGAACATTATCGTGAGACCGAGCCTCACCTTTTAAAAAAAGTCTGCAGATTCCTTGCGCCAGGATATAACGATACAGAGCTTGATAATATGATTTCTTATATCAAGATGGTAAATACAAAGAAATTCTGCCTGAATCAGTTATTTGGAAAACTTGGCATGAGTGCTATATACAACACAAAGCCTGGACTGTTGATTCACATAGGAACATCTTTTGTGGACAATAAGCTGTATAACAATTTCCTTAAAGTTTCTTTGCAAAACATAAAGAATCCATGTGAGCAGATTCTGTCATTCTTGGACACATATACAAAATATTTAAGCTATGATATTGTCGTTATTCCAAAAACAGACGAGACAGATGGTCATTTCCTATATGGCGGCTTTTATAAATTCATTTATGATTTGTACCTCTACAGGAAAGCAGAATCTACAACCGTCTTAATAGACACTGTTCGCCAAAGTATTTTCTTTCCTCAAATTGGAAGAGACTTTGAATTGAATGTTTCTAGAAGAGAGCGTGCATTATATGCATTGATCCTTATGGAATCCATCAATGGAGGTGTGAAATTCACTTCTACTGACAACTATAGAGAGGACGAAAAACAAAGAAAAGAGCTATCGCATAAATTCAAAGTGCTATATTTAATGTTAGGAGGAAGACCAGACAAGATTCCAGATATGACCGATGATAGCATTAGAAGACCAAGCATATGCCATATTAATAAATTCTTCGAGAATTCAAGTCAGATTATGAACAATCACTCAGACTATCGAATAAAGAAGAAGAAGGATGGAACTCTTTTCATTTCCCTTGACAAGGAGCTTGTTACAGCATGTTCGCCAGAAAAGCATGATGCAATCAATCTTTTTGATTCATCCGTTTATGGCAAATATATAGACTCATAGTTTTGCAAGATTACGGAATACAAGTGGAATGTTTGACTTTGTCGAGTTTCGGCTCCCTCTTGCAATATCACAACCCTAAAGCCAACCGACACTCACAGCTGTTGGCTTTCATTCTTTTATCATTATATAATAGAAGAAACTATGTATCAATAACTATAAGCTCTGCACTTCAACATGGTAAATACAAAATAGAGAAAGTGCACGGACAAGGTGGGTTTGGGATAACTACTTTTCGAATCTGCTGCAAACACATCATACAAAAAAGCGGAGGGTTTGTGTTTTGGCTTAATGAAAATTGCGGAAATTCTATATCTATATGCCACAAAATGTGCGTTGGTTCTATTTTTCATTCGTGAGAATGCGTTTCTTATAGAGATAATTCGTACCTTTGTAGCATAATATTATAAGACAAGACTATGGCTGATATTCTATTTAAGCGAAAAATATATGACGAGATGTTGTCATGGAAGAATGAGGCAAATGGCTCTACGGCATTGTTGATAGAAGGACCAAGGCGTGTTGGAAAATCAACAATAGTAAAACAGTTTGCTCAAAATGAGTATCGTAGCTACATTATTATCGATTTTGCAAAAGCATCTTTAGCAGAGAAGAATCTATTTGATGACTTATCAAATATGGATTTCTTCTTCACTCGATTGAAACTTCTTAAAGGTGTGTCACTTTATGAGCGTGAATCTGTGATAATATTTGATGAGGTTCAGAAACACCCGATTGCAAGGCAAGCCATAAAATACCTTGTAGAGGATGGCAGGTATGATTATATCGAGACAGGCTCTCTTATAAGCATCCACAAAAATGTTGACAACATTGTCATTCCAAGTGAAGAAGAGCCTATAAGTATGTATCCCATGGATTATGAGGAATTCAAGTGGGCATTGGGTGATACCGAGACCATTCCATCTCTTAGATTAATGCTGAAGGAGCGTAAATCCTTAGGTGATGATGTCAACAGAAAGATGATGAGAGATTATCGACTTTACATGCTGGTTGGTGGTATGCCACAAGCAGTGAACAAATATATTGAAACATTGGATCTCAGTAAGGTTGATAGAGTCAAGAGAGGCATACTCCGATTGTATGAAGAAGATTTCCACAAGCTTGACAAGACAGACAAAGCAAAGGCAATATTCAAAGCTATCCCAGGAGAGCTGTATAAAAACTCTAGTCGCTATCAGACAACAACCGTTGTGGGCAAAATCAGCAGTGATGTTGTTGGGGGCATAGTTGAGATGTTGGAAGACAGTAAAACTGTAAACATTGCTTATCATGCTAACGATCCAAATGTGGGAATGGAATTAACAACTAACAAGTCTGCCTATAAAATGTACATGTGTGACACAGGGCTGTTTGTCACACAGGCATTTTGGGACAAAAAGTTCACAGAGAATATAATATATCAGAAACTTCTTAGTGACAAGCTGGAGGTCAACTTGGGATATGTTTATGAGAATGCTGTGGCACAAGCTTTAGTTTCCTCTGGGAATAAACTATTCTATTACACATGGCCTACGGACAACAATCATTATTACGAAGTGGACTTTATTTTGTCGCGCGGTTTTAAGCTTTGGCCTATCGAAGTTAAATCTGAGGGATATTCAACCCACAAATCGCTTGATGAGTTTTGCAGTAAGTATTCTCGTAGGATAAACAACCGCTATCTCGTTTATACAAAAGACATTAGGAAAGACAAGGAAACCTTGATGATACCGATTTATATGGTAGGTCTGTTATAATCATGCATTCTTCTGTTTCCCTCTATAAATACAATTAGAGAATCATAGGGACAGGTAACATGTTCCACATCTAAACAAAAAGTACTTGCAAGTTCATCCATGACTGTGCTTCTATGCCAAGTGCTTCTTGCAACTTGTCAGCTATTGCCATGGTGACATTGCGCTTGCCATTGATGAGTTCGCTCAGATGAGATGGGCGCATTCCTATCTCTTCGGCAAATGCTTTCTGAGTGATGCCACGCTCTTCCAGTTCTGCAGCGAGAACTTCGCCAGGGTGAGTGGCTAGGAATGCTGATGGATTATTTCTTGTTGCCATAGCATACTTCTTGTATTTGCTGTTGCGCCCTGTAGTCACCAGTTCTTCAAGATCATTATCTTCGAATATGATGTTCGTAAGATGTGCAAGTTTGAAATCGACGACAAAGATAAATACAATTCCATAAAATATGGGGACAATTCCGTATTAAACTGTTTAATTATTAGATATTGACTTCTTTTTCATGGAAAGATAATGTAAAATGCAACACAAACACCCCAATCCCCTCCTCTAAAAATAGAGAAGGTGCTTCGATTGTTGCAAGCATTTCATACATTATTCCAAGGTGTTCGTACAGCGAGCACTTTGGAGTTTTTTTATTATAGGATATTGTCGTACCTTTGTTGTACACATAATTCTAATTAACTTTATTAATTTTGTAACCAAACATAGATATCTATGGAAAATGAAGAAAGAGAAGTAATATTGAAAAAAGCAGAAGCAGGTGACCCAGAAGCACAGTTTCTGTTTGGATGCTCCTGTGAATCAAGAGGAAAAGCAAAGTCCGCTTTCAAGTGGTTTGCAAAAAGTGCGGATAAAGGATATGCTAAGGCACAGTGGAAAATGGCATGCTACTACGACATGGGAGCAGGTGTTGACAAAGACAGTTCCAAAGCATTTGCATGGGCAATGAAGGCTGCAGAACAAAATGATGATTGCGCCATGAATTATGTTGGCTATACATATCGAGAAGGCATTGTGGTTGAGCAGGATTTGCAACAAGCTAAGCATTGGCTTACCAAGGCGGCAGAGATGGGCAATAGAAATGCTCGTTACAATCTAAAGCACTTTGATGAAGATCCGTCGGAACGCAAGGAGCGTATAAGCTCTGATGATGTTGAACACATAGAATTAACGCCAGAAAATTATAAAGATTATTTACCTCTCGACTTTGTTGCAGTATCTTATGCAGAAGCTGGTGCTATGGGTATTGAAGGCGATGTGACAATGATTTCATTCGACAAGAAGATATACAGCCTAAATTATCTTTATAACGATTGGGGGAGGCATGTAGTGCCCGACATCATAGAGTCTCTGGGAGAAGACAGACACTATGTGGATTTGGGAATGGGCAATCATCTCTTTGTATCCGAGTCTATCTGGGAGGATTTTGACATTGAAGTTAATGTGGATTATTTGCGCAGGATCTACTATAGAGGGTGGATTGATGCTGTACTTAATATCTTGCAAGAGAATGATGTGCAAACATATAAAACTAATATTCGTATAACAAACATTCATATTGAAGAGGCCGACGAATTCTTTCCATCAGACATTGTAGCATACTTTGTATCTATGCCTGATGCAGATAGTGAGAGTGGAGTCATTATTATGGTTGATAAAGAAGCTTGTTTCTATAAAATCAACTATTACAATGAAGCATGGTCAAAAGAAGAACTAACGAAATTTATTCCAGAGGAGTGTTTTAATGTCACTGTGCCAGACTCGTGGCTGTGTGCCGATCTTGGCGCAAAGAAGTACTTATATGTTCATAAGAGTATTAGGGATGCTTTTGAGTCGACATATATTGATTGCTATGATTCTGGTGATTTCCAATTAGGGAAAGTATGGAAAGAGATATTAAACGATGTGGTTCATAATATGAAAACTGGAAATGTGTGATAAAAACATGAATACAAGGGGGAGGGGAGATTCTCTCTTGCAAAATCACAACCCACATTCAAACTTCGCACTTCAACATGGTAAATACAAAATAGAGAAAATGCTTCGACTGTTGCAAGCATTTCATGCATTATTCCAAGGTGTTCGTACAGCAGACACTTTGGAATAATTGTTATTATAGGATATTGTCATATCTTTGCGTCGTAAAACCAAAACAAAAGTAATATATGGAGATAACAGGGACAATTATTCATGTACTCGAAACAAGGAGTGGTGTATCGAAAAACACAGGCAACAACTGGGTTATTGCTCAGTATGTGTTGGAAACTAATGGGAACTATCCTCGAAGGATGGTGTTTGAAGTATTTGGTGAGGATAGAATAAAAGCTATGGACATAAAGCAGGACGAGGCACTGACTGTGTCGTTTGACATTGATTCCCGCGAATACCAAGGGCGATGGTTCAACCAAATCAGGGCATGGAAAGTGGAGCGACATAATGATGCTGTTCCTGCAGAGGAGTCTAAAGATGCGTCTGCAAATAATCCATTCGATGATTTGGATTTCATGAACAATGAAGAAAAAGACGAGCCACCATTTTAATCAAATGAATACTTGGGGCTTCGATTCTCATTATAATAAGTACGACTATTACTCGGATAGTTTGGCACTGTTTTGACATGCGGCAGTCATGGCTATATTAGCGTCTGTCTCGGCTTTAAACATATATTTTGCCATCTGGACATCAAAAAAAATTGCTAAAATCATCTGCAATACATAAAATTTCAGTAATTTTGCCATCGATAGTCTTGGCGAAATTATTAATAAAGTATGCACGAATTTGGATTAGACATAAGGATAAAGGGCGGCAAGATAATTCTCAGCTACCGCATGCAGGAGTATGAAATAAGTTCAAATCCCCGAGAGGATGACACATGGATATGCCAAGACGATAAGATACTTCATGTACTGCGTTGTGGATTCCAAACTTCACAGATAGAGAAGATGATAATGCGCGACAAAGAGTTCAAGAGCATCACTGGCAGGATGATTGGGCGTGAACTTATGTGCGACATTCTCGCCTGCGCCATTGATGATGGACGGGCCACTCTCACCTTCGGTTATGCGGAAGAGCTTGGATGCCAACGCCGTGACAAACGAGATGAGATGTGGAAGCGTCGCTGCCAAAAGCATATAGAGGAAGGCTTGATAAGCAGTAGAGAGGCAAAGGAGGTGAAAAAATACCAAAAGCCGCAATCCGCTACTTCTGACGCTGTCAAGAAACTGCCGTGGGGTGCTGAGAAGGAAACGAAAAACACTTCCGACCTGATAACAGATGGCGTATTGGCATACGGCGTTGTTGTAGGGCGGTTCCTGTTCCAGGACGGCAAGATGGTGGTCTATGCCGTTTCCGACCTGCCGCATATAGGAGCATCAGATGTGTGCATGGTGTATCAGATTACCAAAGAGTCGTACCAGAAACTGCTGAAGATGTCGCAGAAGAACGCAATCCCCGACCCTCCAGTTCCCGCAACCATCACCGATGCGTGCCGCATAGACTTTCTGTGTGGCGACTCTGCCTATTGCAAGCGAAACTCATTCACACTTCTGGATGTGGATTTGGCACATGTGGAGTCCATCTACGAATACGACAAAATGCCAGACAAGTATTTCTATCGAGGCGAAACCGAACGCGAATTCTATCTTACCTTCTGCATGGCGCACGATCCCGATGAGTACTTTCTTCGTGAACGCGTCAAGCCAGGCACAGAGCCAGAGAAGCCTCTCGGCACAATCATTGTGCCAAAGGATTTTGAAAACAGCTGGATAGCAGAGCGTCGCTACTATCTGGACTGGAAGGTCGTTGTCGCGCCAGTGGCAGGGCGATTCATCAAAGGCTACAACTACCCATATTGGAAACTCCTGAAGAACAATACCAATGCAGAGCTAAGTGGCTATAAATATTGCATATACCTCGACCCGGAAGGTCGCATCATTGCCCAAACCCCACTCACCGAATTCGAGATTGCCTCATCCCTCGAAGAGTACGAACAGATGAGCGAGGAGAAAGTCCGCTCTTTGTGCTATTGCAGCGAAATGGGCAGGGCAAGATAACAAAAACTACGATATCAGCGCTTTGTTGCTATTTTGAGAAGAAGAATTTGTTCAAGGGTGAAGCAGCTGCTCTAAAAAAGAGAACTAATGTGAAGCATTGATAAAAAAGAGAATAGAGACAGTACTCAGGCAGTTACAAACATTTCATACATTATTCCAAGGTGTTCATACAGCGAGCACCTTGGAGTTTTTTTATTATAGGATATTGTCATACATTTGTATCGAAAAAATCAAAACAAGTATAATAAAACCATAGATTTGTTGAATCTTTAAACACAAATAGGGGAAAGTATTATGAAGAAAACAAATTCTGCAATAATAAGCTTGTTGTTCGTGGTGCTTATTATGTCGTGCGGTCGTTCTGCAACAAAGCAGAACGCTGGTAAAAACAACCCATACCCTGTGAAGTATGAGAACGAACTTTTTTCGGTGAACATGCCAAGTGGATGGGAATATGACGACTCTGACTGGTATGGACTTAAGGACATGAAGAACAATGTCGAACTATATTCGTCTAATTCGCCAGTATGGTTTCACATTGTCAAGACCTTCATTCCGTATAATTGGAAGGACATTGACGAAGCTACAGATACGGAGGTTTCTGCCAGAACTAGTAGCGGTGACGATGTCAAGCTGACTAATAGAATTGATGGCGTGGAAGTGGGAGGCTATCCTGCATCGATTCTATACTTCTTAAATCATGCGGATGGCGACACAATCATACAGAAGCAGTATGTTGTGTATCTTGAGGATTCGCACATCACTATGTATATCAATGAGAATTACTTATTAGAAGATTGTATTGCGGCAGAAGCAATAGGTGATTGCATTGTAAATACCATCAAGCTGAAGAAGGTGAAAAATCCGCTTGAAGAGGAAGGGGAAATAGGCAAGGCTGTGCAATATGCCATTGACAATGGTCTCATTGACGAAGAAATCTTGGAGCGCGGCAGGAAGATCATGAAGGAGGCAGAAGAAGAGACAGAATAATTAATTCGAAGCGTGCTGGGCACGACTAATAATTAAAAAAAGGAAATCGAACTATGTACTTATTTTTCAGATTATGTTGCGGAATCGTAACTTTGATTTCAATGATTTTTGGAATAACTTATGAGGAAACAAATACTTACTTATTTATTTATGGAGAACCTGCATTTTTGCTATTACTAACTATAGTGGCTTTTCTGTTTTCCAAAAGAAAATTATTATGTTTCTTCATAGGGTGTTTTGAGCTATGTACTGCTATGGTTGTATGGAATCATTATAGATTATTCACCCCCCATCAGGCATGCGTACAAGCATATTCTGAACTGGAAAAATTTGGGGAATTAGTAGATTTAGATTATATTATTGTCAATATTCTATTTTTTGTAGTATTGTTTATTATTGGACTTTGTATAAATTTATGCCTACTCATTCAGAAGTGTGACATTAAAACTGATTCAAAAAAATAATTGTTATGGCTTTTTTCAGATACAACAAAGAACTTATTTCCGTGTTTGAGAACACGATAGAGCATTTCAAGAGCGGAAAGGGACACTTGACTCTTGACGATTGCAAAGAATGCATCAGTATTGCCCCTGACGCTGTGGATAGCATAAATCTGCCAGAGAAAGTGGGAGGTTGTAAAATTACTGTTACTCGAAACGATAGTTTTGGCGCCGTTTTGGCAAAGGACGAAGAGTGCTTGGTGCTTAATTTCATGAGTGCCTGGACACCAGGAGGTGGCGTGAAGAAAGGCAGCAGAGCTCAAGAGGAAGACCTCTGCCGACGCTCTTCACTATATCTCTCACTGATTAGTGATGAGGGACAACAGCTTTATAAGTATAATCACGAGAACTGTCCTGGCATCAGCTGCAACTACATGCTCTTGTCACCTAAGGTGGAAATCATCAAACGCTCTAATGGTGAATGGCTTGACCAAAGCATGACCTGTGCAGTATTGTCATCTGCAGCTCCTCGTCTTTGCGACGGCTTGCAGATAGACGCTCTGAAACTGGAGGAGACTTTGCGCAGCCGCATCAAAGGCATTCTGCAAGTGGCGGCAAAATATGGCTATAAGCATCTCATTCTTGGAGCTTGGGGATGTGGAGCTTACCGCAATGACCCTGTGCAGATTTCGCGCATCTTTCATGATGAACTTATGAAAATGACTGGATACTTTGACACCGTAGAGTTTGCCGTATGTGGCAAGGAGAGCAACTACGAATGTTTCAAGCGTGCGTTTGCAAATTTATAGCTTTGCGTGCTTACATTTATTTATTTGCAGGAATATAATATGAGGGAAATGCACTTAGAATGAAAGTTTTGCCAGCATTTTTTGTGTATCTCAGAAAAATGTCGTACCTTTTAATCGTGTTTGATATTTCTATAGTAATTAACCAATAATTCAAGGAAGAAGCATGCCAATGAAACAATTATTTTGCGGTAGTCGAACAGTGCGCCATGTCAGATGCGACAAATGCGGATTGAACATGTCGTACAACAAGATTAAGGGACAGGATGAACTCATCTGCATCAAGTGCGGAAATCACATTCAATTGAAGAAGCACAAGTATTGAAATTTTGCATTAACGAATACCTTGTTTTGCTCTTCCTGTAGCAAATAAAGGCAAAAAAAGAAGGCAGCTCTACGGCTGCCTTTTCTTGTCTCATCATCTTCAACATCTTCTTCAAACACTTACTTTTCTTACTCTTCACACTATCAACACTCTTATACCCCACCCTCTTCACTATCTCCTCCATCTTCATCCCATCCCAATAATAACTCACCAAAATCATCTTATCAACATCACTCAATCTCTCCCAAACTCTACTCAACCTATTCATCACCTCATCATCACAATCTTCATTCATACCACTATCCACCACATCAAACATCACATCTAATCCACACCTCTCTTCATCCACATCATCTTCACCCATCAACTCCTCCAAATACTCTACATCATCCCTCACTTTTCTCAAATAATGCATCCCAATGTTCCTACACACCTTGATTAAATAATTAACAATTCCACCATCACCAAGGCTCACTTTCCCCATTTTCACTTTATTCCAAATCACCAAACATCCATCCATATACACTTCTTCCAATTCCTCCCAATTTAATCTGCCAAACATCCCCACAAGCGCCATCATAACTTTATCCCTCTCACCATCAATTAACTTACTCAACAAAAGATTACTTACTTTATTAACATTTCCCATTGAAACGCTAATACTCTCCTCTCTCTCATTTACTTCTTTCTTAATAATTCTTATCATAACTTTTGGTTTTGCGGCTGCAAAGGTAATAATAAAACAGATATAAGAATAAGAAAATGCAGTTCACTGTACGAACATGGCGGTTTCGCGTATGAATTTATTTGGAAAAGCTTCAATCAGAAGGATAAAGAACAAGGAACCGCGCCTGTAAGATTGTATGCTTACGCTCGGTAAAGCAACATCCGTATGCTCGGCAAGGCAACATACATATACTCGGTAAGGCAACATCCGTATGCCCGTAACGAAAACGAGCCAAAAGCCTTGCCTCGTGCGACAAGGCTTTTGACTCGTGGGACAAAAGCTTTGATTTGTTAGACAAAAGTTTTGATTTGTTGCCGTAATGCCCTATAGTTGCGGAATAATGAAGAGGTCTTGCAACCATAGCGTACTCATATGAAGCGATGTGCAATCATCGCCATATTGAGCACAAAGTTACGAAATAAAATCAACATTTGCAAGAGTTACAATTTGCAATCAAATCGGATAGAAAAAAAACTTCTACAGTTGATTACCTTTTTGCAAAAAATGGCATTTCATTGTGGCGCCATTTGAAAAAGTGATTGTTTTTATTGGTGCTTGTTATGAATTATTATTATCTTTGTCTCACTAAAAACAAATTTTGTTATGTTGGTTATCGAATCTAAAAAGAAGAGCCTCGACACAATCAAGGCTGCGTATCCTGACGCTTACATCATTGATGTGACAAGCCATGCAGAAGACGACTTCGTGCGTCTCAGTCCGTTCTATCCAAACGGCGGCATTCCCGTGCCTTTCTCGCCAATGAAGACCTCGGCAAGCGTTGAAGGCATCTGGCAAGGCCTTAAGGTTTTCGAAACTGAAGGCATCGACAAAAAGATGTTCGGCGTGAAGAACATGAAGAACATCAAGCGCACCACTCGCAAATTCGGCGAATGCCTTGGCCATCAGAAAGGAGTGAATAGTGAAGAGCTCCTAGGCTACATCGAGGCTCGAAAGCAAATCTATTTGCCTTCTTACAAGTGGGTGCTGGAGAATAGGTGCGCTGACCTCGTGAAGACTATTCGCGTGATTGCCCAACACAAAACCGTTGTTCTGCTTGATTACGAAACTAACACTGATGTTATGGATTCACGCAAGCCCCTATCTCACGCAAGCCTGATTAAAGCTTACATTGAAGGAAACTATCCCGAATAGTGGGAGCGGGAAACGACTTACATCTGCTGCAACAGCTTTAGGTACAGCGAGATAGCATTGTCTATCTCGCTGATTTTTATATATTCATCTGCAGTATGAGAACGAGACGATTCGCCCGGGCCAAGCTTGAGGGAAGGAAAACGCATGAGAGCTTGGTCGGAAAGAGTTGGAGACCCGAATGGCTGCAGTCCTTCTTTGAGACAAGCTTGAACAAATGGGTGCTCCATTTCTATGCGAGAGGAAGACAGACGGAACGAGCGCGCTTTCAGTTCGGAGGTGAGATGTTGCTGGAAGAAGGCAAAGATTTCTTCGTTCGTGTAGCATTCGTTTGAACGGACATCTATAGTGAATGTGCACTGATCAGGGATGACATTATGCTGAGTGCCAGCATTGAGAATGGTCACTGTATTCTTCACAGGGCCAAGCAATTCTGTTTGTTTTGGGAATTGCCATTCTGACAGCCATTGGATATCTTTTATTGCATGATAAATAGCATTATCTCCTTCATTACGAGCAGCATGACCTGCCTTGCCGTGAGCTATGGCATCAATCACCATAAGTCCCTTTTCGGCTATCGCTGGTTGCAACCCCGTAGGCTCGCCCACGATAGCAAAATCTATCTTTGGCAAGAGAGGAAGCACAGATTCAATGCCGTTTTTGCCAGACACTTCTTCTTCGCAAGAAGCCAAATAAATCAAGTTGAACGAGGATTGCAAAGAGCAGAATGGGGATTGCAAATTGCAATACTCAAAAAACACCTGCATGAGAGACACCAAACCGCCACCGCAGTCGTTACTGCCCAATCCAAACAAAACCTCGCCTTCAAGCGTCGGAGAGAAGGGATCGTGCTGCCATCCTGCCACAGGCTTAACTGTATCTATATGAGCATTTAAGAGTATTGTTTGCTTTGAATCGTCAAAACCGTTAGGGACACACCAAACATTGTTGCCTTGGCGATGAACGGAGAACACATTGCCAAGCTGAAGGTTCTTGGCGTTTAATTCCTCACTTACAATATCAGCTGCCGCAGTTTCGTCGCGACTGACACTTGGTGTAGCTATCAGTCTTTTTAGCAACTCTACTGCTTGCTTTGTCTGCTCTGGATTAGTCATTTTGCTGTCTTTTACATTATTTTAAAGACAAAGATAAGGATAATTCACTATTCATAATTCATAATTCATAATATTTTTCGTACCTTTGCACGAAATTATGCGTTTTGAAATCAAAAATTAAAGAAATATAATGGCACAGCAAGAAGACATTTTCAAGAAAGTGATTAGTCACTGCAAGGAGTACGGTTTCGTATCCCATCATCAGAAATCTATGACGGACTTGGCGCAGTTTATGACTACGGTCAGAATGGCGTTGAGCTCAAGAATAATATCAAGCAGTATTGGTGGCAGTACATGACCATGCTTCACGAGAATATCGTAGGCTTGGATTCTGCAATCTTCATGCACCCTACAATTTGGAAGGCATCTGGACATGTTGACGCTTTCAACGACCCACTCTTCGACAACCGCGACTCAAAGAAGCGCTATCGTGCAGATGTTCTCATTGAGGATCAGATTGCAAAATATGACGACAAGGTTGAGAAGGAAGTAGAGAAGGCTCGCAAGCGTTTCAAGGAGAACTTCGATGAGGCCCAATACCGCGCAACATCTCCAAAGGTTCTCGAACTCATTGAAAAGCGTGATGCTCTTCACAAGCGCTTTCAGGAAGTAATGAATGCAGAAGGCGGCATCGACCTCGACGGCATGAAGCAGATCATCCTCGACGAGGAAATCGTATGTCCTATCTCTGGCACAAGAAACTGGACAGATGTTCGTCAGTTCAACCTCATGTTCAAGACAGAAATGGGTGCAGCTGCTGAAGGCGCTTCTACTATCTACCTCCGTCCTGAGACAGCACAGGGCATCTTCGTTAACTACCTCAATGTGCAGAAGACTGGCCGCATGAAGATTCCATTCGGCATTGCTCAGATCGGTAAGGCATTCCGCAATGAGATCGTGGCTCGTCAGTTCATCTTCCGCATGCGCGAATTTGAGCAGATGGAGATGCAGTTCTTCGTAAAGCCAGGCACTGAGCTTGAGTGGTTCCAAACTTGGAAGGAGCGTCGTATGGCTTGGCATCAGGCTCTCGGCTTCGGTGCAGAAAACTACCGTTTCCACGACCACGACAAGCTTGCTCACTATGCTAATGCAGCAACAGATGTTGAGTTCCACATGCCATTCGGCTTCAAGGAGGTTGAGGGCATCCACTCTCGTACAAACTTTGACCTTAGCCAGCATGCTAAGTTCTCAGGCAAAAAGATTGAGTACTTCGATCCAGAAGAAAACAAGAGCTACACTCCTTATGTAATCGAAACATCTATCGGCGTTGACCGTATGTTCCTCTCTATCATCTGCCACAGCTACGAAGAAGAGCAGCTCGAAGGCGGCCAGACTCGTACAGTGATGCACTTGCCTGCAGCTCTTGCTCCTATTAAGCTTGCTGTGTTCCCACTCACAAAGAAGGATGGTCTTCCAGAGAAGGCACGCGAGATTATCGACGATCTCAAGTTCCACTTCAACTGCCAGTATGAGGAAAAGGATCAGATTGGCAAGCGCTACCGTCGTCAAGACGCAATTGGCACTCCATTCTGTGTAACTGTTGATAACCAGACTCTTGAGGACAACACTGTTACTCTCCGCTACCGCGACACAATGGAGCAGAAGCGCGTAAACATCAGCGAGCTCCGCGGCATCATCGAGGAGCAGGTAACTATCTCAAGCCTCTTGAAGAACCTCAAATAACAAGTTAAAAGGTAAGAGTTAAAAGTTAAAAGAGTAACACCTTCAAAGGCAAACTCTTTAACTTTTAGCTTTTAGTGATAACATCAACTTTTAGCCAAATGAAAAGAATTCTCTACATTCTATCCTTTTTAACTTTTAGCTTTTCACTTTTAACTTTCACAACCTCATGCAGCGAGTCTGAAGAGGCAAGCGAATACGATAACTGGCAAGAGCGAAACCAGCACTATGTGGATTCCATCTCTGCATTAGCAATCAACGGAGTTGATGGCTGGAGCCGAATGCTAGCATACAACCTCAGCGATTCTGAGTTGTTCATGCCAAACAACAACCAGTGCATTTACATTAAGAAGATTGCAAAAGGCACTGGCACTGTGAAGCCACTATCATACGACTATGTTCGTGTTCACTATCTTGGCCGACTCATTTCTTCAAGCACACACCCACAGGGATTCGTGTTCGACAAGAGCTACAAAGACTACACACTCAACGAGGCAACAGATGTGCCATCCCTTTTTCAACCTTACAGTACAGTAGTAGGTTTCGGTACAGCCATGATGAACATGGTTGAAGGCGACCATTGGAAGGTAGTCATACCTTACTATCTCGGCTACGGAGAGTCATCCAACAATTCTTCAATCCCAGCCTACTCAACTCTTATCTTTGACATAAAGGTTGCTCGCATCTACCCATTCAAGGCTGATGTAAACACGGATTGGTACTAAACGCTATCACATAAAAACAAAAATAGCCGCCTTGCTATCTCGTAGCAAGGCGGCTATTTTTTTACTCTATTGCGAATTGATTATTTCACATTACCAACCTTTATAAGGTACTCTGCAATCTGAACTGCGTTGAGAGCAGCACCCTTCTTAATCTGGTCACCAGTGAGCCAGAAAGTAAGACCGTTCTCATTAGCAAGATCCTTGCGAACACGGCCAACATAAACATCATCCTTGCCAGCAGCATAGAGTGGCATTGGATAAGGAAGACCTTCCATCGACTCAGCGTTAGCATCCATATTTGCTTTAGAACCAACCTTTGCAAGGTCATCAATGAGAGTTACGCCATCAGCAACAGCGATTGCTTTCTTTGCAGCCTCAACATCAACAGGTTCGTCTGTCTCTACCCATACAGCCTCGCTGTGAGCACGGAGCGAAGAAATACGAACGCACATTGCAGAACAACGAGCATCTGTGTGCATGATCTTCTTTGTCTCGTTGAACATCTTCATCTCTTCCTTTGTGTATCCATTATCCTGGAACACATCAATCTGTGGGATGACATTATATGCAAGCTGGTAAGCAAACTTGTTTACTGTTGGCTGCTCACCCTCAGCAAGCTGCTTGTACTGCTGCTGAAGCTCTGCCATTGCAGCTGCGCCAGCACCTGAAGCGCTCTGGTATGAAGCAATATGTATGCGGTTGATGTGAGAAAGCTTCTCGATAGGCTTAAGCACAACCACCATCATGATTGTTGTACAGTTTGGATTAGCAATGATACCGCGTGGGCGATTGAGAGCATCTTCTGCATTGCACTCTGGCACAACGAGAGGCACATCCTCATCCATACGGAATGCACTTGAGTTGTCAATCATCACTGCACCGTACTTTGTAATGTCTTCAGCAAACTCCTTACTTGTGCCTGCACCAGCAGAAGTGAAAGCGATATCTACGCCTTTGAAGTCGTCACCGTGCTGAAGGAGCTTTACTTCATACTCCTTGCCACGGAATGTGTATTTTGTGCCAGCACTGCGTGTTGAGCCAAAAAGCACGAGTTCGTCAATTGGGAAATTTCTCTCATCAAGAACACGAAGGAATTCCTGACCTACGGCGCCGCTTGCGCCAACAATAGCTACTTTCATATTGTTATTGTATTATGAGTTTTTACATCTTTTTACCGAAAATCGATGCAAAATTACAACATTTATTCCTAATAATTAAGAAATTAGCAAAAAAAGTTCGTACCTTTGTCAAAAATTATAGCTTGTCTATGCTGCAAGCTAAAAAAGTGCTAAACCACTAAAACACAAAAAACACTAATTTGGACGCAATTACCACATATCTAAACCTACCTATAACTAACCCTACTTGGATATTTTTCCTCGTGCTGTGTGTTATCTTGTTTGCCCCTATGATTTTCAGCAAACTGCACATTCCGCACCTTATAGGAATGATTCTTGCAGGCGTGTTAATTGGAGAAAACGGTTTCAATCTTTTGGCCAGAGATGCTTCGTTTGAGCTATTTGGCAAGGTGGGAATCTATTTTATAATGTTTTTGGCAGGTCTTGAGATGGATCTTCAAAACCTGAAAAACAACAGAGCGCGAGGCTTCATTTTCGGTTTCTTCACCACAATAATTCCTTTTGCATTCGGCTTCATCGCAGGATACTTTTTCCTTGACTACAGCATACCTGCATCATTGCTGCTAGCTTGTATTTTCGCTTCGCACACTCTCGTGGCCTACCCTATCGTTGGC
The DNA here is from genome assembly GCA_018064505.1 of Candidatus Minthosoma caballi. Classification (GTDB taxonomy): domain Bacteria; phylum Bacteroidota; class Bacteroidia; order Bacteroidales; family Bacteroidaceae; genus Minthosoma; species Minthosoma caballi. The sequence goes on from JAGHVC010000015.1 coordinate 16,946, forward strand.
CGTTACGGATTGGGGAAGAGCCCTGCAGTAACCATTTCTGTTGTTGCGACAATGGGAGCTTTACTCTTTGCCTTGCTATTCCTTGCTGGAATTTCTGGCACCGTGAAAGGTAACAATGATGTGTGGTTCTGGCTGCTGTTTGTGGGTAAGTTTGCTGTTTACATCTTTGGAATGTTCTTCCTTTTACCAAAACTTATCCGTGTGTTTTTCAGGAAGAACAGCGAGCCTGTCATTCAGTTTACCTTCACCCTTGCAGTAGTATTTCTCGCTGCAGCATCTGCCGAATTCTGCGGACTTGAGGGTATTCTTGGAGCCTTCCTTGCAGGATTGGTTCTGAATAGGTTCGTGCCAAACACTTCGCCTTTGATGAACAGAATTGAGTTTGTTGGCAATGCTCTTTTCATTCCTTACTTTTTGATTGGAGTTGGCATGCTTGTAAATGTCTCACCACTATTCCACGAAGGCAAAGCTCTTGCGGTTGTGGCCATAATGGTGGTTGCCAGCACTCTGTCAAAATACTTCGCAGCCCTTATTAGCAGAAAAGTCTTCAAGATGTCTCAAAATGAAGGCGTTATGATGTTTGGACTAACAGAAGCGCATGCTGCTGGCGCATTGGCGATGGTGATGGTAGGCGTAAACCTTGAAATTGAGCCAGGAGTGCCATTGATGAATAGCGCCGTGCTTGATGGTGTTGTCATGATGATTCTTATCTCATGCATTATCAGTTCGATAGCAACCGATCAAGCCGCTAAGAGAATAAAGGTCGCAAGCGAGGGGTCTGGCAAAACAGAACGACGAGACAGTACTGCCAGAGATGATGAAAAGATACTCATTCCAATCAATGAGCCAGGCAACATAGAAACGCTTATGAGCACAGCATTCATGATGCGAAATCAAAAGTTGAAGCGCGGACTTATCTGCTTGAATATCATTAATGATGCTGATGTGAACGACAAAACGCAAGCACATAGCCGCGAATGTCTTGATTTGGCAACAAAGTTTGCTACTGCTGCCGATGTGCCTATTCAAACACAGACACGATTGGCTGTCAACTTCGTCACTGCTACCATACATGCCCTAAAGGAAAATGATGCCAGCGAGCTGCTCATTGGCCTTCACCGTAAGCGCCATCAGGGTGACTCTTTCTTAGGTCAGTTTGCACAAGGACTAATCGATGGAATGTCACGACAGCTGATAGTTGTAAATCTCAATACCCCTGCCAATACAATTAGAAAAATCGTTGTTGCTGTACCAGAAAAAGCGGAATATGAAAAAGGATTCTATCGCTGGATTAACCGCATTGCGAGAATGGCAGAAGACCTCGGATGCCAGATTGAGTTTTATGCGACAGAAACTACAGGAAATCTGATTATGAGATATATGCGCGAGAGACATAAGAGCGTGAGGGGAGAGTATGAGATTCTCTATTCATGGAATGATTTTCCTGCTTTGCGCCATGAGCTCAGCCCCGACCATCTGCTTGTTGTTGTCACTGCCCGAAAAGGAAGTATTTCTTATCAAAAATCTTTTGCAAAACTGCCTCAGCAACTACAGAAGGAATTTGCACATGTAAGCCTCATGCTGATCTACCCAGATCAACAGGAAAAGAACAATGAGGTAAATCTGTTCTCTGACCCTCATCACCATGATGCTGCTACTGGCAACACTTTGGTTGGAAGATGGCTGAGCAAATGGATTGGTGAATTAGGATAATTGAGAAAGTGAAGAGCAAGAATGAGGAGTGCTTTATCTATTGAAACTCAAAACATAAACTTCTACAAACGATAATGATTGAAATTAAAAACATAACAAAATCCTTTGGGTCTTTGCAAGTGCTGAAGGGAATAGACCTGCACATTGGCAAAGGTGAGGTTGTGAGCATCGTTGGTCCTAGCGGTGCAGGCAAGACTACCCTCTTGCAAATCATGGGCACTCTCGACATAGCCGACACAGGCAGTGTTGTTATTGACGGTGTGGATGTGACTAAACTGAAAGATAAGGATTTAGCAAGATTCCGTAACCAGCATCTCGGTTTTGTATTCCAATTCCACCAGCTGTTGCCAGAGTTTACTGCGCTGGAAAATGTGTTGATTCCTGCCATGATTGGCGGAAAGGCAAATAAGCAGACAAAGGAAAAAGCAAAGGAGCTGCTAAGTTTCTTGGGGCTTGCAGAACGAGCTAATCACAAGCCATCTGAACTCTCTGGTGGTGAAAAACAGCGAGTTGCTGTGGCTCGAGCACTCATCAATGACCCTGCTATCATTTTTGCCGACGAACCTTCTGGCTCACTCGATTCTAAGAACAAAGCCGAACTTCATCAGCTTTTCTTCGATTTGAGAGACAAGTATGGGCAGACATTTATTATTGTCACTCATGACGAGGGGCTGTCTCAAATCACAGACAGAACCATTCATTTGAAAGACGGCATGATTCTCGCAGAAAATGAAGAAGAGAGTGAGAAGGAGAGCAATGCTGACAACAGCAATAACGGTGAATATATCTGTAACGAAACCAACAAAATAGAGAATAATGAACAAGCTGAAATTGGGCAAGAGGAACTTGCTTAAAGTCGTCAGAAGCAAGGAGCATGGCATGTACCTTGAAGGCGGCGAAATAGGAGATATCCTCTTACCAAAACGATACATTCCTGAAGGAACTAAGATTGGCGACACACTAGATGTGTTTCTTTACCTTGACCAAGAAGAGCGCTTAGTTGCAACAACTGAACACCCTTACATTGAAGTTGGCCAGTTTGCATTCCTTGAGTGCACATGGACAAATGAATATGGTGCTTACCTCGATTGGGGCCTCATGAAAGATCTCTTCTGTCCATTCAAGGAACAGAAAATCAGAATGCAACGCGGCAAACGCTACCAAGTGTACTGCTATATTGACGATAAGACTTACCGCATCGTATGTAGCAGCAAGATTGAGAAATTCCAACGCAGCATCTCTGGAGCACAGAATGACGGGAAAAAACAAAGCGATGACAGGAGAGCTACCAGAAGAAATCTTAGAGGAGAGGCTATAAACGAGCGACGAGAGTACAAGAATGACATAAAAGAGTGGAGAGATGAGGCACCAGCCGACCGCAAGGTAATCATCAGTGATTTCTCAAGCCGCCTTTTCACATTTCTCAAAGAAATGCCAGAAGGCAAATGTTCTATGCATGACAAAACTCCTGCCGAAGATATTTATGCAACTTTCGGCGTGAGCAAAAAAGTATTCAAACAAGCTATCGGCGACCTCTACAAGAAAGACCTTATCGCTATCCATGAAAATGGAATTGAGCTAACAGTAAAAGGCAGAGCTCAAGGAGAAGAAGATTGAGAAATGAAGAGTGGGCATCCACTCTTCATTTTTTATTTTCACCTCACCCATGCCTCTGGATTCAATCTCGCACTTTCATTTCTCAACTGGAAATGAAGCACATAATTGCCATCTGAATTTTGTCCAACAGCACCAAGAGTGTCACGCGTTTTAACATTCTGCCCCTTGCGGACACTCACACTTGAAAGACCTGAGTAAACAGAAATATAAGAGCCATGACGAAGCATTACAATATATGCTCCACCATATTGGAAAACAGAACTAACCTGGCCATCAAACACAGCACGAGCAGCACAACCTTGCTGACCACGAATGTCAATTCCCTTGTTGTCGAGGGTAACATTACGAAGTCCAGAAACTGTGTAGTTTCCATAGTGGCCAACCACACTATAACTGCCAGTTATTGGCATTGGCAAGCGCCCCTTGTTGCTTGTGAAATTACTAGAAAGCTTAGCATCGGAAGATGTGTCGCTCTTCCATGCTTCTATCTTTGTTCTATTCTCTTTTTCCGCAGCAGCAGCCACTTTCACATCAGCTTCTGCAGCCTTAGTAGCAGCTTTCGCCTTTTCCTCTGCAGCCTTAGCAGCGGTTTTCTCTGCCTCTGTCTTTGCCGCTTTTCTAGCAGCAGCAGCTTCAGCCTCCGCTTTCCTTGCACGCTCCGCAGCAGCCTTGGCCTCAGCCAGCTTGCGAGCTTTCTCCCTTGCTTCTGCCTCTGCTTTCTTACGAGCCTCTTCTGCCTTACGCTTTCTCTCTGCTTCAGCACGACGAGCAGCTTCTATCTCTGCCTTTATTATGCGGTCAATCTCCGCATTGAGAGAAGCTTCTTTCTTTTGATATTCAGTAATTTGCTTCTGTACTGTTGCAATATTCTTATTAAGAAAGTCAACCTTCGATTGGCAGTTCGTCTTCATGCCCTGAAGCGACTTTTTCTTCTCCTCAACTTGGTGCAAGTTTGCTTCCTTCTGAGCCTTTGCTGCCAACAGTTCATTCTGCTTTTCCTTCACTTCTTCTTGCTTTTCCTTCAGCAACTCTCCCTGTGCCTTTTGGAATGTAGAATACTCTTGCATATAACGCATGCGACGAACCATTTGCGAGAAATTGTCTGCAGAGAAGATAAACATGAGTTTACTTTGCACAGAGCGAGTCTTTCGCATAGAAACCACAGCCTTAGCATAACGCTTCTTCTTGACAGCCAAATCCTTCTGCAACTTTGTCAACTCAGCATTGAGGGTAACAATATTAGCATCAAGACTCACAATATCTTGGTTAAGGCTATCAATTGATGTTTGATGCTTACCAATCTGATTATCAAGAATAAGTACGCTATCAAGGCTTGACTTTACAGACTTATTAAGTTGGGCCAGCTGTGCTTGCGACTCCTTGCGAGCCTTCTGAGTGGCAGCTTGCTCATTCTTCAGCTGAGTCTTCTTGTCAACTTTTGCAGCAGGCGTTTTCTTCTTGGTCGTAGTAGTGGTGGTTGTACGACGAGTTGTGGTATTACGCTTCTGCGCTGACAGCGGCAGCAAGAATGCAATTGATAATATGAGTAAGAGTATTCTTTTCATCTACATTTAGTTAGGCCTTTATCGTCATTACGGCATAAGGCTTCCAAAGAGTTTGTCTGCATCTGTCTTTACATATTTGCCAGATACAGAAGTATGTCCTTCCCAGTTCGACGCATTGTTCTTATCGGAAAGCTTAAGATCGAGCTTCAAAGGAACTCTTGAAGGAATCGTGTATACAAGCTGACCTGACTTTTGTGCTTCATCCCAGAAGAAAGACTGAATCGTCTCGAAATTGATATTCTTTTCCTTCAAAACGCCAAATTCGTCGTAAGTAGTCTGCACATAACGCTTGTTAATACGGTCGATAACAAGCACATTGTCAGGAGACAACTCAATTCGGCCAACCTCTGCAATACCGATAAGCGGATCAACAAGCGTGAGCTGAATCACATCATCACGACGCATGCGTAGATTACCTGTAGTAGAGATGTTCTTATCGCCGCGAGTGATGTTCACCTTCACTTTTGCAGTGAAGTTTTTTTCCTCTACAGCCTGTGGCTTCTTGTCATCTTTCTTCGATACAGTTGTGCCTGTATTCGCGTTGGTATTGGAATTTGTAATGATAGTTGTTGTCGTTGTTTTCTTATCATTATCTTTGACACCTTTCTTTGAAGAGTGGCAAGAAACCAGCAACATAGCAGCTGGCAACAGTAAAAAAAGTATCTTCTTCATTGTCATTTTGCTTTCTTATTTATTTGTTCTATGTGTTCCCTAATATCTGAATCTGTTGCTAATTCTTCTGGATCAATCAGTTCTACCACCTTATCCATATATACTTTAGCTTCAATGTAGCGCTTCATTTGGAAAAGAACCCAAGCATAGGTGTCAAGATAAGTAGCGCTCTCAGGCTCAATCTCAATAGCTTTCCTGCTCATTTCTTCCGCCTTAGCCAACCTTTTCTTGTTGAGAGACAAGTAGTAAGCGTAATTATTAAGCACAGTTGCATCATCTGGCTTATAGATTAGGCAAGAATCATAAGCCTGGTATGCTTTTTCATCCTGGCCTAGTTCATGATAAATATCACCCAACAAAGAATACATGTTTGTAATGAGGGTTTTCTTGTTCTCCCCTCCGTTTTCCACACGCTGAAGCCCCTCACGGAAAGCATCTACTGCCTCTTGAGGTTTCTTCATCTGCATCAATCCAACACCTAAATAGTAATAGTAGATTGGATCGTCAGCCTTGTACTCTACAGCAGGACGACAAACATCAATAACTCCTTGGCTGTCATTGTTATCAATAGCATAAGACAGCAACTGCTGGCGAGCCATGTCATTTTCTGGATCCATTTCAAGAATCTTATCCAAATATGGCTTCACATCCTCTGCCGGCATTTGCTTTGTCACCATGTAGCGCACTTTCAACTCTAATATAGAAGTTGTCTCTTGAGGCAATTGCAAAACCTCATCAAATATAGTAAGCAACATGGTTGAGTCGCTATTCTCCTTGCCAAGGTTCTCATACACAAGTCCTGTTAGCATTCTTGTGCGAGTTGCCTCATCAAGCGAAGGATGGGTAGCGAGCTTGGTAAGGTACTTCTGATACAATTCCTCAGGACCTTTTTGCTGGTAATAGTTTGACAAAGAGAGAAGCAAGGTCACATTCATGCTATCTTTCTGTTCAACATCAAGATACTGCTTCAAAGCCTCCTTCTCCTTGCCTTCATCCATATAAAGGTCCCCAATTACAACTTGATAACGAAGGTCGTTAGGATACTCTTGAGCCAATTCGGTCATCTCTGCAAAAGCACGCTTCTCATCATTCATCTGCAAAAAGATACGGAATTTTTCCATCGACAGTTGCTCACTCTTACCCTCTTTTACCTCCACCTTATCAAGCACTTTCACCATATTGGGGAAATCGCGTTTCTTCTCGTACAAGTCAAGAAGCATCATAAGCACATCCGTCTTATCTGGGAAACGCTGAGCCATGTCTTCCACAACTACAAGAGCCTCATCTTGCTTTCTATTGCGGAAATACAGCATCACGAGATTGTCTTTATACCAATAATTATCAGGGTACAGCTCAGATGCCTTTTCCAAATATTTAATTGCAGTGCTGTCATTATGAAGAGAGCCATAAAGATTAGCCAGTTCGTACATCACTGCACCCGACTTTGGATTGAGTTTCAAGCAATAGTCGAACAAGTCAAATGCCTCATCATAGTTTCTTGCAAACTTCTGTCGTTCAGCTTCTTGAAAAATGTAGTTAAACTTCTCGCTTTGAGCATTAGCTACAAAAAACTGAAAGAATGAAAGAATGACAAGGACAATTGTCAAATCCCATTTTCTCATCTTCAATTATCTCTTAGAATTGTAATCTTATTTAGTGTTCAATACTACTTCACCCCACTATGGCCAAAACCACCAGCACCTCTTTCCGTCTCATCAAGTGCTTCCACCTCAATGAGTTTTGGCTGTTCATGCTTTGCTATCACCATCTGTGCTATGCGTTCACCATCGTTTATGACGAATGGCTCTTGTGAAAGATTTACAAGAATCACACACACTTCGCCACGATAGTCTGCATCAATTGTTCCTGGCGAGTTGAGCACAGTCACACCTTTCTTGATAGCCAACCCACTGCGAGGTCTGACCTGAGCCTCCCATCCTGCAGGCAAAGCCATATACAAGCCAGTAGGCACAAGAGTGCGAGCCAAAGGAGCAAGAGTGATTGGCTCATCAAGATTTGCACGCAAATCCATGCCTGCCGACTGTGGAGTAGCGTACTCTGGCAGTGGATGATGTGACTTATTTATTATCTTTACTTCCATACTGTTATCATATTTTTTGCAAAGATAGCAAATTATGTTCACACAATCGTACTTTGAAGCGTTTTTTGAGATTATTTCACTAAAAAAACACCCAACTCTCAATAGTAATATCAAATCATTGGCAAGCTCTCACCATTAATTTTCCTATATAAATCGAGAGCGAATACATCGGTCATGCCACTAACAAAGTCTAGCACTGCCATGATGCGAGTATAAACATCAGGGCTATCCACTTCATACTGAGAAGATACTCGATCAAGCAACAATTCAGAATACGCCTGATCAGGATTCATGGCAGCATTACAGAATAACTCTATCAGAGTGCGGATAATCTTATAACCAGCAAGTTCTATATTGACAACCTCTCGGCAATGATAAATCCTATTGAAAGCCACCTCCACACATTTATCGTATGCTTCTCTCACTTGAGGAGATGCATTTTCTATCAAGGAGCCTTCGAATGTGCCATTCAGAATAGCTTCTTCGTTTTCAATGAATACATTCACACACTCACGCTCCATTGTTCCAATAGCACAAGAACGGAAAAACACTACGCGTTCGTTCTCGTCATCTACATCATTTGCTCTTTCAAGTATGCGCTGACGGGATTCGTCGCTCACAAAGCCAAGCATGAGGTCTTTTGTCTCTTCGTAACTCAATATCTTAAGCTTATGAGCATCCTCAATATCCATTATTTCATAACAGATATCATCCGCAGCCTCAACCAGATACACCAATGGATGACGGCCTGTCAAACCCAGTTCTTCTGAAATCTTAGCGTATGTTTCTGCTTCTGGAATGAAGTAGCCAAATTTCTGCTTTGTAGCTTTCGATGAAGGGAAAGGATACTTCACGATACTTGCAAGCGTGGAGTATGTCAGTACAAAGCCACCCTTTCGTCGTCCCTTGAATTGATGAGCAAGCAAACGGAATGCATTAGCGTTGCCGTCGAAATGAACAAAATCGCTCCATTGTTCTGGAGTGAGCAGATCCTTATATTTCAGTCCTGGGCCTTCGCTAAAAAAGGTAGCAATCGCCTTTTCACCACTATGTCCGAAAGGAGGGTTTCCCATGTCATGAGCCAAGCAGGCCGCGCTCACGATACTTCCAATCTCATCTATTTGGCTATCATGAAGTTCTGGATGAACCTTCAAGAGTCTTCTGCTCACATCATTACCCAAACTGCGCCCCACGCTTGCCACCTCCAACGAGTGGGTCAAGCGATTATGCACGAAGATGCTTCCTGGCAGAGGAAACACCTGCGTTTTGTTTTGTAATCTTCTGAAAGGGGCAGAAAAAATCAATCTATCATAATCGCGATTGAATTCTGTTCTGTCATCCTTTTTTCCTAAGTGCAGTTCCTCCTGCCCTAAACGCTTATTTGAAATAAGTTGTTGCCAATTCACAAGGAAAATGAATAATGAAAAGTGAATAATGAATAATGCCAAAAGCCAATGAGGCAGAGGGAAGGAAGCAATCTTTAGTATTCAAACTGACTTCCGCCCAAAAATTCTCTCAAAAGGGAATAAGGAGGCAATAGTTCCACATCCATCTCATGGAAATCCTCCAACACAGTGATAAGTCGTTGTGCCTCTGTATACTCAGGTTCGTTCTCTCGCACATTATATAATAAAGGAAGCGCATGAACTTTCAGCAATGCAAGTTCATACTGGAATGCACTATTGAAATTCACATCAGCATTCTCCTGGAAAGGCACAATCCACTTTTCCTCGCCACGACGCACTGATGGCCATCTTGCTATAGTTGCTTGAGCATTAGCATTTCGGTATTTTGAGTCGCGCACAATTCGGCGTACCAATCGGTTATCTGTCGTTGGGTAGTAAGAGCCATCAGGCTGCTTGCACACTGTGAGGGCAGAAATATAGATACGGAAAATATTCTCATCAGGCACACTTCCTGTAAGAATTGGATTCAATCCATGAATACCTTCTATTATAAGAATTGTATTTGGCTTAAGCTGCAAGTGCACACCACTCATCACGCTCATGCCTGTAGGGAAATCGTAACGAGGCAACTCAACTTCCTCCCCTGCAATGAGTTGAGACAGCTGCGTCTGGAACAAATCAATATCCTCCGCATAAATTGATTCGTAGTCATACTCTCCGTTTTCATCCTTCGGAGTACGATCGCGACTCACGAAATAGTCATCAAGAGAAATAGCCCTAGGATCCTTGCCAAACTTCTCTAAAGCTACGCCAAGCTTCTTGCTAAATGTTGTTTTTCCACTTGACGAAGGACCTGCAATCAGCACAACTTTCACATCCTGTCTGTCCACAATCTTCTGAGCAAACACCTCAATTGCCTTATCCTGAATGTGCTCCGAGATAGAAATCATCTTTTCCGCGCCTCCATTCTCGACAATGCGATTCATTGTGCCAATTGAACGAGGCAAACAAGGCAACTTATGAGCCATCAAAACATTAGTGTCCAATTTGCTGATAATGTAATTCACTGCCTCTTCAAGCGATTTTCCCTTAATTTCAGTTTTTATTTGGTCTGAAATGTTTAAAAAAACCTCATTAACTTCAAACTTTTCCGAACTTTTATTATTTTTGCAAAGATTTTGTTGCATAGCATTATAAGTTTTGCAACAAAGTAACGATTTTTTAGCGAAACTAACAAATGTAGAAAGATAATTAACTAAAATTAATATGGAATCCCAAATCGACACACTACACATTCTCACCCTCATCGGTTCTGTGGCCCTTCTCATGTATGGCATGAAGGTCAAGAGTGAAGGATTGCAGAAGATGGCAGGTAGCAAATTGCGCAATGTGCTCGGCACAATGACAACAAACCGCGTGACAGGCATCCTGACAGGTGCATTCATCACCACTGCTATTCAGTCTTCAACAGCCACAACAGTCATGACTGTAAGCTTTGTAAGTGCAGGCTTGCTTACTCTCGTTCAGGCTATTTCTGTTATCATGGGTGCAAACATCGGTACCACAGCCACTGCATGGATCATGGTACTTGGCGGCAGCAACTTCAATATGTTAGGAGTTGTATATGCCGCTATTATTTTTGCCATCATATTGATTTACACAAAGAAAAACACGAATCTCGGAGAATTCATTATCGGTTTGGCATTCATGCTTCTCGGTCTGACAACACTGAAGAGCAACGCCGTTGACATGAACCTTGCTGCCAACGAAGGCATTATGGGATTCTTCAGCAGCACTTGCCATTGGGGCTACGGTAGCTATTTCCTATTCCTCGTAATTGGCGGCTTGCTCACATGCGCAGTACAGTCATCAGCAGCAATCATGGCAATCACAATGACCCTCTGTTCAACAGGAGTGATGCCAATAGATATGGGTATTGCCCTTGTGATGGGTGAAAATATTGGCACAACAATCACTTCAAATGTTGTAGCCCTCTCAGCCTCAACCCAGGCTCGCCGAGCAGCAATGGCGCACTTGGTGTTCAACCTCTTTGGTGTGATTTGGGTGCTTTGTGTATTCAAGTGGTTCGTTGGCATCATCTGCGACATTTGGGGAGTCCCATTCACTCCTGGCGAAGCATCTGGTGAAGTAAGCGCAACTTCTCTCAATGCTATCCTTGCAACATTCCATACAGCATTCAATGTTTGCAATGTGCTTATTCTCATTTGGTTTGTTAAGCCAATGGAAAAACTCGTGTGCATGATTATCAAACAAAAGGAAGGCAAGCCTGCAGAGGAAGAAGAAGGACGACTCAAGTTCATTGGCGGCGGTGTCCTCTCTACAGCCGAACTCTCTATTCTCGAGGCAAAGAAAGAGATCAATGTATTTGTGCAGCGTTGTGTAAGGATGTACGGCATGGTGGAGCAGCTTTTGCACATAGACAAAGGCGATGAGTTCAACAAGCTCTTCTCTCGCATTGAGAAATATGAAAGCATCACCGACAATATGGAGGTGGAGATTTGCGACTACCTCACGAAAGTGAGCGAAGGCCGCCTTTCTATCGAGTCAAAGCAGGAGATTCAGCACATGATGCGAGTATGCGACGAGCTTGAATCTATCGGTGATAGCTGCTACAACATTGCTCGCACAATCAGTCGCAAGCGTCAGCACGCCAGCTCAGACTTCACCGATAAGCAGTACGAGCACATCCACAACATGATGCAACTCTCTGAGGAAGCTCTCGGTCAAATGGCAGTCGTGATTGAGCACGGCGAGCATCGCTTTGTTGACCTCAACAAGAACTACAACACTGAGCACGAGATAAATAACTACCGCACTCAGCTCAAGAATCAGAACATCGTGGATATCAGCAACCAGCTCTACGACTACCAGATTGGTGTCTTCTATATGGATCTCATATCTGAATGCGAGAAGCTTGGCGACTTCGTAATCAATGTAATTGAAGCAAGCGGTATTCGCGAGAAAAAAGCAAACGGATTTAAGGTACAATGAGAAGCTGGACAACTATAAAGGAGTACGAGGAAATTAAGTTTGAATTCTTTGAAGGAATTGCAAAAATCACCATTAATCGTCCTCGCTATCGCAATGCATTCACCCCTCGCACCACTCAGGAGCTGAGCGATGCATTCTACTATTGCCGTGAGGCTAAAGACATTCGCGTCATCATCCTCACAGGAGCAGAATCCCCTCGCCTTGATGGCCAAAGCGAGGAAGATTGGCTCAAGACTCAAGCTTTTTGTTCTGGTGGCGACATGAATGTGAAAGGACGAGGCGGCTACATCGACAAAGGAGGTGTGCCACGACTCAGTGTACTGGATGTGCAGAAACAGATTCGCAGCATACCTAAACCAGTCATTGCTATGGTAAATGGCTTTGCAGTAGGCGGCGGTCATGTTCTTCATGTTGTATGCGATCTTACTATAGCCAGCGACAATGCTAAGTTCGGGCAGACAGGCCCTAAGGTGGGCAGTTTCGATGCAGGCTTTGGCAGCAGCTACCTTGCTCGCATCGTAGGACAAAAGAAAGCACGAGAGATTTGGTATCTCTGCCGCCTCTACACAGCAGCAGAAGCAGAGAAGATGGGCTTAGTGAACAAAGTAGTCCCTCTTTCTCAGCTTGAAGATGAAACCGTGGATTGGGCAAAGACTATCATGAAGCGCTCCCCTATTGCCATTCGCATGATCAAGGCTGGTCTCAATGCAGAGCTTGATGGCCAAGCAGGTATCCAAGAGCTAGCTGGCGACGCAACAATGCTCTACTACTTCTGCGACGAAGCGCAGGAAGGTGGCAAAGCATTCCTCGAGAAAAGAGAGCCTGACTTCGACCAATATCCATACATTCCGTAACAAAAAACACTTTTTTTTCGAGTGATAGGCAAAAATCTTAATTCTTAATTCTTAATTCTTAATTAAAATTCATACCTTTGCACTCGCAAACTAAGAAAATCGGGCTCCTATAGTTCAATGGATAGAACAAATCTCTCCTAAAGATTAGATCCGAGTTCGATTCTCGGTGGGAGTACCACCCTAACACACGGGGTTAGTTTAGTTGGTAGAATATCGGTCTCCAAAACCGAGGGTCGGGGGTTCGAGTCCCTCACCCCGTGCGACAAAAGCCTCTACATTGCCTACAAGCAGTTGAGAGGCTTTTTTGTGTATTTAAAAACTGTATCAATAAGTCAAAGAACGCTTGCTTTTGCTATTTGCGCAGCAAAGGTAAGCGTTCTTTTTTTTGTCAGAATGCGATTGACTTCGTCGAGCTCTACGAGGTTCGATGCGTTTCGATGCGATTCGATGCGATAAAGTTCAACTTTTTAATCAAGCACCCATATTGCCTTTTATCATACATAAAACCATTCCTTTTGCATCTCCTTCAGAAAATCTTGAGTTATAGGATAGCCAGACGCATCGCCCAGCACAGCATCGGTGTCACAATATGGGCACCAAGCCGTTTCTTGACCATCCATTTCTTTCCTAAATGCCACCTCGCTTGGTGTGAAAGTCTTTAAGCACGAGAAGCAGCCGCACACCTTTGAAGCGAGTATGCTTTCCTTATTTTTAAACGACGCCTTGTGTGCGCGCTTCAGATATTGGTATTCAGGAGTGAATGGACGACATATTATCTTTGCCGCCTCCTCACATACATGGTGTCCGCCTGGAATACCATAGAACCCATGCACATCTTCCACAAAAACATCCTCATATCTATCTCCCAGCAATTCGTCATCATCTGCAAAATATGCGGTTATGAGAAAGCGTTCCTCATCACTGAATGTCTTTAGTTGTGGTTCAAAAGCAGCGTAGGTGGCTATCATCTCCTTTGATGGAGCAGGAAGATCATTGTGAGGGCCGAGCTTTGGCAGTTCCACCGAAGGGAGATAGCATGGATTGATCACTATGCGCTCTATGCCTGTTGTGAGCAGCGTAAGGAATCCACCGAGCGAAGAACCCACCACAATGTCGATGCCCTCTCGCTCTATCGTCTCACGAATCTCTCGCAAGGCTACAGCGCAGTCATCCTGTGTATAGTCCATGCCTATCACCTGCCACTCATCCTTTGGCGTATACTTGCGGAACAAACGGCAACTGCTACCCTCTGGTGAGCCGTTGTAGCCATGTATGTATAATAGTTTCTTCATAAATTATGTTACTAAAAATTTTCTACAAAAGCCTGTGCTTCAT
>JAGHVC010000100.1 GCA_018064505.1 Candidatus Minthosoma caballi
CTCCTAAATATAATTCTTAATTTTTAACTCTTATTTTTTAACCCTTAATTATCAATTTCTTATGGGACTTCAATTTCGTAAGACAAAGCGCGTTCTTGGCTACAAAGAAGAAAAGCCAGAAGTCTATAAAATCGCGCAGGTGACTTATCCAATGGTAACATTCGACCAGTTGGTAAAGGAGTGTTCAATTTCTTGTGGCATGAACGGCAGCCAGACACGCGGCGTGATCGATGCGCTTGCTGACCGTCTTGTGCATTACCTTGAGCTTGGCTTCGGCGTTCGTGTTGGCAAGATTGGCTCGTTCAAGCCTGTGTTCACAAGCATTGTGACTCAAACACTCGACGATGCTAATGCCAACACAATCAAGACAAAGAAGGTTACTTTCTTCCCAGGCAAGAACTTCCGCGACTTGATGACAGAAATGCCTGTCACAGCTATTGGCGAAAGCTACGATGTGAAAGACTAAACGAGCGATGCCGAACGGCTCCTAAATGTACATGACCGCGATTAAGTTTTAATCGCGGTTATGTTAAATCGTGGCAATTCGATTTGTCGATTTTTCGAGGAATCGATTAGTCGAATTATCGAAAAATCGTTTAGCCGTTTAATCGATTAATCGTTTCACCATTTCAATGAATTGCCAAATCCCCCCCTTACAGCTCTTCCACTCCAATAAAACCATTGAAAACTACATACACAATAATATCTGCCAATGAGCGTGCATTGAGCTTCTGCATTATGTTTTTGCGATGAGTGATTGCTGTGGTGAGACTTATGTTAAGTTTGTTAGCTACTTCTTTGTTAATTAATCCTTTAGAAAGAAGAATGGCAACTTCAATCTCGCGTGATGACAGGATGTTGTCCTTTTGTTCTGGTTGTTTTGTGTGGAATGCGCTCTCAGTGCTGCTTGTGCAGTTTGCATGACTGTGTGCATGACTTGCAGCGTGCATACCTCCTCCCATCTTTCCATGCCCCATAGATCGGAGCTGAAGGATTGACTTGACAAGGTTTTTCTCGTCCTGGCAGATGTTGAGCGTCAGGAGACCTGCTATTCGTGGATAGTTTTCGCCATGCACAAGCACGATGGAACGATGCGGATTGTTGATGAAGAATTGTGCATGCTCGAAATAGATGGCAGATGACACAAAATAATGCACAAACCTATCTGGCTCATTGATAATGAGTTCTTCGTATGAGGAAAACATCTCAATGCTTGCAATTGGAATGATGTCAGCAAGAATCTGCTGCAAGCCAATGCACGATAGACGGTTTGAGTCAATTATGGCAATCTGCATGGATAATTTGGAGAAATTAACAGGAGTTAGCTGGAGTGAATGGGAGTTAACGGACGAATGTTTAGCTCTTTGATACCAATATATGCCTATCTTATGGCACAAGTATCGTCCGTTAACTTCCAAAGCGACGAATGAGCGATAACTCCTATTAACTCCTGCTAACTCCTAATAATTCTTACGAAATAAGTATTACTTAATGTCAATCACAGGGATATTGTCCTTGTCGTTGTATTCAAGGTTTTCGCCTGCCATACCCCAGATGAATGTGTAGTAGTAAGTGCCTGATGCTGCGTGGATTGACCACTCTGGCGACATGATAGCCTGCTCGTTGTGGAGCCATACATTTCTTGTTTCCTGTGGCTCACCCATCACATGAGAGATTGTCTGATCCTCAGGGAGATTGAAGTAGTAGTAAGCCTCAATACGGCGACCGTGAGTGTGAGGTGGCATTGTGTTCCATACAGCGCCTGGCTCAAGCTGAGTCAAGCCCATCTGAAGCTGGCATGGGCCTTCCTGCAATGCGTCGCGAACAATCAGCTTGTAGATTGTGCGTCCGTTAGCTTCTTCCTTTGTGCCAACAGGTCCCCAGATTGCTGCCTTGAGAGAACCCTTGCGGCCGTCGAGAGTCACCCACTGAGTCTTGTAGTGCTTGTGTGCTGTTGCTGAGTTGATGTAGAACTTAGCTGGCTTGCTTGCATCCTTAGAGCGGAACACCACTTCCTTGTTGCAGTCAATCCACTCGCCCTTCTTGTCCTGCATGTGGCCGCGGCCAACATAGAGAGCCTCCTTTGGGCCAAGAACATACTCCTGACCGTCAACGATGACACTGCCCTCCCCTTGTCCGCAGTTGATGATACCCATCTCGCGGTTGTGAAGGAAATAAGGATCCTTGATAGTCTTGTCGATAGAGAGGCCGAGAGCTGTGAAGTTCTCGAGCTTGAGGTCTTTGTTCACTGGCATAGCGCCACCGAAGATGAAGCGGTCGTACTGCGAATAAGTGAGGTTGATTTCATCTGCTACCATGACTTTCTCCATCACGAATCGTTCGCGGAGAGTCTTAGTGTCGTAGTGCTTCACATCCTCTGGATGGCAAGCTGTCTGGAAACGCACATTCTGCTGAGCCGAAGCTGTGAGAGATGCGAGAATACAGAGTGATAAAAGAGTCTTTTTCATTTAGTTATATTGTTTTAGTTGAATCTATGTGTTAAGTGTGAAGTATTACTTCTTAATTTGAATTCTGTTCCAAATAACAAGCGCAACAGTGATAGCTGTGAGCACCCCTGCCCCAACCCATGTTGTGAGGTACTTGATACAAGCGTAGATTGCAAATGCGATTGGTGAAGAAGCGAAGTCGAGTGAACCACCAGCATTGAAACCTTCTGGAATCTGCACTGCTTTGTCTTCAGGATGAGCTGCGCTGACCATGTGAGCAGCAGCTGTGAAGTTGTCGCTCATGAGCGTGACGAAATAAAGACCTGCCGAAACAACTACGAGGCCAACGATGAATGACTTAACCACATTGCCTTTTGTGTATGGCAAAACCATTACGAAAACATAGAACATGCCTGCAAGTGATGCCAATGGAAGGAACTGATTGCCAGGAAGGATGACAGCGAGAATGAGTGTCACAGGAATGAGAAGAAGGCTGACAATCAGTGTTGTAGGATGACCGATGACAAGTGCAGGAGACATGCCGATGTAGAACTCTTTCTTATCGCCGAACTTCTTTGCAATAAGCTCGCGTGTTGCCTCAGAGATTGGCTTAAGACCTTCGATGAAGAGTGCTGTGATGCGTGGAATGAGCTCCATTACGGCTCCCATCTGAACGCCAAGGAGAAGTGTGCCTGGGATGTGATCGACAAACTCCTGCCAATCTTTGCAAGCAAAGCAGCCGATGGCAATGCCTATGACGATGCCGAGGAAAAGAGGCTCGCCAAAGAGGCCAAACTTCTTCTTCATGCCCTCTGCGTCGATGTCGAGCTTGTCAAAGCCTGGGATGAGGTCAAGACCTTTACTTATTAATATAGCAAATGGCGTGAAGCCCTGGCAGAATGGCTGCGGAATGCTGATGCCCTTCATGTCGGGATAGAAGCTCTGAAACTTCTTTGCAGTCATGTCGGCAAGCACAAGTGTGATGATGTAGCATATTATTGCTGCGAAGAATCCCCAGAAAATGTTATCTGTCAAGAAGAAAATAACTGCTCCGATGAATGCGAAATGCCAATAGTTCCACAGGTCGATGTTGACTGTGCGTGTGCATCCGAGCAAGATGAGCAACAGGTTGACAGCCAGGCAGACAGGAATGATGAACGCTCCCACTGTTGTGTTATAAGCCACAGAAGCAGCAGCTGGCCAACCCATGTCGAAGACATTTAGGTCGAGGTTGTAGATCTCCAGCACTTTGCTGAGAGCAGGTCCAAGAGAAGATGTGAGAAGTCCAGTGATTACTCCCAACCCGACGAAACCTACGCCTACGAGAAGGCCGCTCTTCAGAGCTTTCGAGAATTTAATGCCTAAGCATGTGCCGAGGATTGTGAAAATAATAGGCATCATAACCGCTGCTCCGAGGGCGATAATGTATGCGAAAAAAGATTCAATGACATCGAAAATAGATTCCATAATATTATGTTATAGTAAGTTTTAATTTCCTCTAAATTGAGAGCAAATTTAGCCTTTATTTTCTAAAATCATACCCTTTTCTTTGTTTTTTTTAACAAAATCTTAAAAAGTAGCTACAAAATGTCTTACAAATTCAAGAAAAATGTGTAAATTTGCATTGAATTTTCATTTTTAGATGTGCGCGAATTATTATAT
>JAGHVC010000105.1 GCA_018064505.1 Candidatus Minthosoma caballi
GAAATAGAGGTAACTGAAGCAATGCTCAATAGCGACGGCATCTACACAATCTCTCTTGACATGGACAAGGCTCTTAAGGCACTTAACATTCAGGATATTACAGAAGCACAAGTTATTGCTCCTAAGTCTCCACTCTCTTGGATAAATGTTAATATCGAAGAGCCTGTTTCATTCGACAAGGACGGCTATATTACTAACGATGAAGAAGCTATGGCTTATCAGGTTGCTCTCGTGATTGAGAATGACAAGCCTGTTCTTCAGATTGACCCAATGGAACTCGGTTTGGCTTCTGACGAGCCTATCACTATCTCATTCCAGATTGGCATTGAGATGGACAACAGCCGTTACATCCACAACATCACTGTAAAGAATCACGCAGCAGTTGTTACAGCTATCAGCAACACAACTGTTTCTGCTACAGCTTCAGCTATCTACAACGCATCTGGCGCTAAGGTTTCTAAGCTCCAGAAGGGCATGAACATCGTAAAGATGTCTGACGGCTCTGTTAAGAAGATGCTTGTTAAGTAATTCTATCTCAGTATATAAACAAAAAGAGAGGGATGACAAATCATCCCTCTCTTTTTGTTATTTAGCCTGAATCATTCAAGGAAGCAAACTCCCATTAGTTCCTCCGTGATTTGACATTTTTGACCTTTCTTACTCCTCTGCTGCAATGCTGCTTTCTTCATCAATGTCGAATTGATATGCCCCGCGGTCTTTCAAATATATGTGATTGAGTGTGTATTCTAAGGACTCAAGAGTTTTCTCCCTCTTGGCAGGTTTTAGCTCACACTCCCACACGGTCACGCAATGCCACCCCATCGCTGCGAGTTTTTGCTGCACTTCTATGTCACGCTCTTCGTTGCGCAGAATCTTTGGCACCCAATAGTCCTGATTGGTACTGGGCATCTTGAACATCTTGCAATCGTGATGATGCCAAAAGCATCCATTCACAAATATGCATGTCCTATACTTCAGCAAAACTATGTCGGGTTTTCCAGGCAAACGCTTGTGGTTGAGTCTGTAACGAAAACCTCTTGACCACAGAAAACGCCTGACAATCAATTCTGGCTTTGTGTCCTTGCCATGAATTGCTGCCATATTTGCATGCCGTTGTTCAAGCCTGCGTGCTGCCTGCTCGTCCTCGGTTTCCATGTTCTTTTCTGTTATTTGGCGCTCTTCTTTCATCAAGTTATAATTACTTAATACAAAGATAATACTTTCTATCTAATTATGCGGCATTTTAACTTTTTTTCCAAGAGGAAAAAGACATAATATGAAATTTATACATAACTTTGCACCAGCAGAAACAAGTAAAGTTAGCTATATAGCAAACGCATTTATTAGTTAAGATCGTTGGACAACTAACGCATTTATAAACAATAGGAAATGGACTACGCAAAGTATTTCAAAAAGAATGGCTGGGCAAGTATTGGACGCTATTACATCGCTAATCCAAGCAAGCTTAAGGAGCTTCTTGTCAAAGCAAGAAAGTATGCATCTTTCGAAGGGCTGAAAAGAGTGAAGACGGAGTTCCTAACCATTTGCAACTATGTTCGCGATGTGTTTACAGGCAATTACAAGGACTACAATGTTCTGAATCTCATCGTGATAGTGGGCGCCATCGTCTATGTGGTGTCCCCTGTTGATGCTATACCCGACTTCATTCCTGCTGGTTTCATTGACGACACTGCAATTTTGCTATGGGCTACTAAAGAATTTGCTGATGAGCTTGCTCACTATAAAGAGTGCATGAAACTAAAGAATGGAACTAATCCTGATAGCTCAAGCAAAGAAATTGAAGAGATTGAATTTGAAGAGATTCCAGAGGTGCAAAAGATGATAAGCAAGCGAGATTGAGAGATGAAAATAATATATACCAAAAGCTTTCCTCCGGGAAATTTTCATGCTATCAACATTTTCGGCTGCCTCTTTGTGCAGCGCAGATGGGGGAAAATGCTCGATTTTGAGCTGAATCATGAGTACATACACACTATGCAGCAAATAGAGATGCTGTTTGTCGGTTTTTATCTTTGGTATGGAGTTGAGTATCTTGTCCGATTAATTCAACAAAAAGGAAATTCAAATTTAGCGTATCACAGCATCTCTTTTGAGCGTGAGGCGTATGCAAATCAGAAAGTTCCCGACTACAAAAAGCACAGAAGACCATACAGTTGGAGCAAGTATCTGAACAAATAACTGCCACTATGTTCAAAATTGACTCAAACTATAGCTTTTTTCAATAAAATTGTACGATGTTTGAAAAAAAGTTGCGTTAAGTTTGTGTTTTTGAGTTAATTTGTATTAACTTTGCATTCGGTTTAGAGATAGCAAGTTCTGAAAACAGACTATCCTTGAACCTACACATTATTATATATAAGAAGCAAAAAACAATAATCAATAATAATAAAACATACAAATAATTATGACTAAAGCAGAAATCGTTTCAGCAATTTGCAAGGAAACAGGTGTTGAGAAAGATAAGGCTCTTAAGGTAGTAGAGGCTTTCATGTCTATCGTTAAGGATCAGACTGCAGCTGGTGAGGATATCTTCCTCCGTGGTTTTGGCACATTCACTACTAAGACTCGCGCTCAGAAGATTGGCCGCCTCATCAAGGAAGAGAAGTCAGTTATCGTTCCTGAGCACAAGATTCCTTACTTCAAGCCATGTGAAGAGTACAAGGAGCTTCTTGCTAATAAGTAATTAGAAACTTCTTGCATAGAAGTAATGATGAGCTTCTAGCAAAGAAGTAATAAGAAACTTCTTGTTGAAATATTTGAACTTTTTTCAAATAAATATAGCCTGCACAATTTGTGTAGGCTTTTTTATTGTCGTTATGCAACGAGATTGGCATCCTTCTCTATTGCATTAGGAATCAAAATAAAAAAGGAGCATCGCCACATCGCGTGGGGACACTCCGACTGTTAGATTAGCTATATTAATGAAAAACTTACTTTGTATTTTTTAATACTTTGCAAAGGTAACATATTGACATGATTTGGCA
>JAGHVC010000214.1 GCA_018064505.1 Candidatus Minthosoma caballi
TCGCCCTATGGGCTCGACATCTAAACTAAAATCTTAACAAAAATCATAGAACAAACACTTGCGAAAGTTGAATATATAAATTCATGGAGACGCTAAATAAAACTCTGAGTCCTCTGAGAACTCCGAGTTTCAAAAAAATGTCTCTTGTAGCATCTCAACGACTCCTATGCAAAATTGAACACAGAGACACAAAGACACAGAGTTTCTTTTTTCCTGCTGCCTCCAAATTTTACTTTACAAAGTTAACTTTTCGCTAAAATCTTACTTTATAAAGTTAATTTTTCGCCAAAATCTTACTTTTGAAAGTAAACTTTTTCATATCTTTGCACAAAATAACAAATAAAAAAGTGATTTATGCAAAGAATCTATTTGGCATATTCTCGACTGATTTCAAGTGTAAGGCTTGACTATCACCGCTACCTGTATGACAAGGTTAATTGGGACAATAAGCTCATTGCAATTAAGGGACCGAAGGGTGTAGGCAAGACCACAATGATCTTGCAGCATATTAAGGAGGCATTCCCTGATTCGACAAAAGCGCTGTATGCTTCTTTGGACAATATGTGGTTTTCTGCTCACAGCATTTCTGAATTAGCAGAATACCACTACACACATGGCGGTACGCACATTTTCTTTGACGAGGTGCATAAATATAAGACATGGGCGCAAGAGCTGAAAAACATTTATGACTCTTACCCAAACATGCACATTGTTGTCACTGGATCTTCTTTGTTGCAGCTTGAGGAGGCAATGAAGCATGACCTTTCGCGAAGATGCCGTGTGTATGAGTTGCAAGGTCTTTCACTGCGAGAATACATAAAGATAGAGGGCAAGGGCGATTTTCCTGTAGTGACTCTCGATGACATAACCCGTAGTCATTTTGCAATATGCACAGAGATAACCTCAAAGATTTGTGTTTTGCCACTATTTGAGAAATACATAAAAGAGGGGTATTATCCTTTTTACAACGAAGAAGGTGATGGATATTATGACCGTATTGCCCAAGTTGCCAACACAATCATTGAAACCGACATTCCAGCAGTAAGCGCTCTTGAGTATGAAACATTACAAAAAGCTAAGCACCTTCTCAATGTGCTTGCTGAGATGGTTCCGTTCACACTGAATGTGGCATCTCTCACGAGCAGCCTTGGCATATCGCGTAATAGTCTGCTTAAGCTGTTTGATTTACTTTGCCAAGCTCGTCTGACGCATTCTATTTACACCTGCAAATCGGGAATGAAGCAACTGGCTAAGCCTGATAAGATCTTGTTTGATAATACAAATCTAATATATGCTCTTGCTTCAAGCATTGACAGTGGAACAGTGCGCGAGACATTTTTTTGCAATCAGGTGGGGCATTCTCACAAGCTTGCCATCCCAGAACATGGCGACTGTCTTGTTGACGATGAGATGCTTTTCGAAATAGGAGGAAGAAGAAAGAGTTTTAACCAGATTAAAGATAAAACAGATAGTTATGTAGTGGCAGATGGCATAGAAGTGGGCATGGGTAACAAGATCCCGCTTTGGCTGTTTGGATTCTTGTATTGAAGAAGTATCCCTAACACATAGGGAATCTTGATTTTTCTTCCCTTATGTTTTGAACATAACTAAATATGTTGTACATTTGCAAAAAAAGTTGTACACTTTTGTCACAGCAGGTATGAAAGCATTCAATACAGCGGGTACTTGTCGCCCGAATGAACATTATATGGTGGACATCACCGAGCGTCTGGAAATCATCCGTGGGATGATTGCCAAGGGTGACTATTTCTGTATTAATCGTGGTAGGCAGTATGGAAAGACAACCACACTTGAGGCGATAAGTTATCGTCTTTCGGATGAATATCGTGTATTCAAGATAAGTTTTGAAGGAATTGATGACAGTTATTTTGAGAATGCAACAACAGCAAATGCTGCATTCCTTAAGTTATTGCGACGAGAAACGCGTAATGCTCCAATGGACGACAAAGTCAAAGAATTGCTTGATGAGGTAGCTCCAAGAGGTTTGAAGTCTGTTGATGAGTTCGATTTTACCGACATTGTGGCAGAACTTTGCGAACTGTCTTCAAAACCAATTGTCATTTTGATTGACGAAGTTGATCAGGCAGGCAATAATGACGGCTTCATCAAATTCCTTGGAGGGCTACGAAGCATGTATCTTGATCGTGATAGCCATCCTACCTTCAAATCCGTTATCCTCGCAGGTGTCTATGACATCAAGAATCTCAAACTGAAGATTCGCACTGAAGACGAGCATCAGTATAACTCGCCCTGGAATATTGCCGTTCCTTTCAATGTTGATATGAGTCTTTCGGCAAAGGGAATAGCTGGCATGCTTGCAGAATACAAGGATGACCACGGCTTGGACTTTGACGAAAAGGCTGTGGCTCAGATGATTCGCGACTATACTGATGGCTATCCATTCCTCGTAAGCCGAATCTGTCAGATTATAGATGCAGAACAATACACTTGGGATAATGAAGGCGTGCTGAAGGCTGTCAATGCTCTACTCAAAGAAGCAAATACGCTGTTTGATGACATGCAGAAGAAACTGACTCAGTTCCCAGGTCTTTCCGACATGATGAAGTCTATCATCTTCGGTGGAAAGAGGGTGTCTTTCAACTATTACGATCGTGACATCAACATTGCCGTCATGTTCAACTTCGTGAAGGAAGAACTGGGTGCAACAAGGATAGCTTGCCGCATATTCGAGACATGGCTTTACAACTACTACATTTCTCTTGACAAGCCATCCTCTATCTACCAGTTGGGTGAATACGAGAAGAACCAGTTCGTCCATGACGGCATTATCGACATGCGTCACCTCATGGAGCGATTCTGTGTTCACTTCAACGAGATTTACCGCCCTGGGCATGATGATCAGTTTGTTGAAGACAACGGCAGAAAGATTTTCCTCACATACCTTCGCCCTATTATCAACGGCATTGGCAATTACTACTGCGAAGCCCAGACACGCGACCTCACCCGTACCGACATCATCATAGATTACCTCGGTCAGCAGTACATAGTGGAATTAAAAATCTGGCGCGGACAATCGTATAACGAACGAGGTGAGAGCCAGCTTGCAGAATATCTTGAACGGTACAGCCTGCAAACTGGTTACATGGTAAGTTTCTGCTTCAACAAGACAAAGAAGTCAGGTGTGCTGCCACCAGTAGAATTGAATGGCCGCACTCTCATTGAGGCGATAGTGTAAGATTTTGCATGGAATGCCTTTTGTGTGTTCTCGACGGAATAGAATAAGTTTTAATCACTATAAATCTTAACTAATTATGCATAATTTTTTCATAGCAATCTTAGCAGTTGTTGCTTCAGTATTCTCTTGCGGAAAGGGAACAAAATCGGATAGCAAAGTGTTATCTTATGAATACTCGCATCATGGCACTGTTGTACAGCCATTGGTTCAGTTTAAGGTGGAAAAGCTGGATGATGACTCATGCCTTGTGACTTATTATAATCACTATAAGGAGTTGAGCCGTGATGAATATGGCGATTACAATCTTGATAAGTCAAAGCAGCCAATAGAGCTGCTTGATAGCATTTCGATGATTGTAAAAGAACATAAGATGAGGAAATACAAGAAGGATTATAAGCCTATTCTTGATGTCCTCGATGGTGATAGCTGGAGTCTTCACATCCAGTTTGAGGATAGCACTTCCATGTCTTCTCATGGCTACTGTGCTGGACCTGGCGATGATGGCATGACTATCATCGTGAGAATGCTGAGGAATAGAATTGAAGGGCTGTAGGGTTTTAGCCAAAATTTTCATACAAGATTATAAAGTTTTGAAACACAGAGTGCTCAGAGAACACAGAGTTTTTTATCTATAACAATTTGACTTCTTTGAACCTCTGAGTCCTCTGAGAACTTTGTGTTTAACAAATAAGATTATGAAAAACTACATAATCGCATTGGTGGTGCTGCTGTCGTGCATGGGTGGCAGAGTGATGGCGCAGTCGCTGGAGGGACACGAAGAACCACTTAATTCTTTTCAAACATCACGGCGTTGCCTTTTTCAAATTTTTCAAACATGGCTTTGAGCTTAGGGTTGTCGTAGTCGCCTTCCTCATAGCTGTCGAGCACTAATTCGGGCACATCGCCACGGATGTTGTAGATCTTCACGAAATGGTGGCCTGCTACCATCAGTTTGTTGTCAAGCATCGATACGGGGTAGAGTGTGCCTTGTGAGCGGATGGATCCGAGGCTGACTATTTTGCCTTTTTCGTCGAGGGCAAAGATGGATGTCTCTACGGCTTCTAAATTGGTGTCGATGTTGTTGCCGAATGTCTCGTGCGACACGAGCAGTACCTGGCGATTGCCTATGTTGGCATAGGCGAAAGCGGCAGTGTCGCTAAAGTGCTTTGTGAAAGACTTGAACGCTTCGTTCTGTGCAAAGCAAGCCATTGATGCTGTGATCATGGCGAGTGAAAGGAACATCTTTTTCATAACTTGTAAATTGTATTGTTTCATTAAAATTGTATTGCTTTTTATTTTGATGCTGCAAAGGTACGGTGATTTACTGATGCGCGAGAGACACGAAATGAAAACTTGAGGTACAATTTGTGAATTTCTATTTTCTGTTGGTTCTGTGGTATAATTTGACGATCTCCGCCCACAGAGACACAGAGTTCTCTGAGGACGATGACGATGACTATGACGATAACTGCCATGCGGACAGTGGAAGTTCACAGAGTGCCTTGGCGGCATTGCTGTTGTCATTCCGAAAGGCTTTGTGTCCTCCACAGTCGCGAAGCGACCTCTGAGTCCTAAAAACATAGCATAGGAAAAAATCCGTGCTCTCTGTGTCTCTGTGGGTGCCAAAATTATCAGTCAAAATGTACAAAATAGCAATATTTATTTTGTGTTTCAATATTATTTATATACATTTGCAAATCACTAATAGTAGATGAGTATGAACATACAATCAAAATATGATGGAGGTCAGTTGACCATAGCAATAGAGGGCAGAATCACAGCAACGGAGGCTCAGGGCTTGCAGACCAAAGTGATGGACATTGTCGATAGCCAGCAGGGCAGTGTGGACAGAGTGGTGGTGGATGCTGCGCAGATGACATTCATCTCAAGCATGGGCTTGCGTGTCATGCTTATGCTGAAGAAAAAGGTGGGCGACATGCGCATTGTTGGTGCAAGTGCCGATGTGTATAATGTTTTCTCGGTGACTGGTTTCAGCAAGATCATCACCGTGGAAAAGGCTTTGCCAAGCATCAGCGTGGAAGACTGCCAGCTGGTGGAGGGCAAGACGGATGTGTATCAGCTGACTGAGGACACGGTGCTGAAGCTTTTCCCTGAGGGGACAGCTAAGGAAGATGTGGACAAAGAGGTGGAGATGGCGAAGGAAGTGTTTGTGCTGGGTGTTCCTACGGCTATGGCATTCGACATCGTGATGGTGGGTGGCAGATACGGATTGATATACGAGAGCACTAAGCCAATGAAAATCAATGCCGAGGCTCTTGGCGCAATGCTGCGCAACCTTCACGAATTGAAGGTGAATCCTGAGGAGGAATCGTTTGTGTATGGACACGCAGAGATAAAGAAACGCATTCAAGCTCTTGAACCTTATCTTGGCGAGGATGCTGTGAGCAAGCTTTTGCAGATGATGAAGGTTTTGCCTGATGCCACTTCGCTGCTGCATGGCAACCTCACTCTTGGCAGCATCATGCAGCAGAATGATGAGGCTATCTTCACTGACATGGGCAGGGTGTGCTACGGTCATCCTGTGCTCGACTTGTCGCATCTATATGCTTCTTTCTCAGAGGATAAGAAAGGGGAATACTTCGACATGCTGCTTGACGAATATTATGATATGGAGTCGGCAGAGACCGTCAAGCGAAACAAGGAGAACATTGTTGTCTTGTCGGATGTGCATGAGTTTATTTCATTGCTGGACAATGGAGAGCCATCGGCTGAGATGGTTGAGGAAAGCCAGAAGAGATTCAAAGCGCGCATTGCTGACCGATGGGAGGAGATTCTTTCACGATTGCGCTTCAAGATGGACTTCAACGAAGAGATTCGCGCCCTTGAGCGCAAGCAGTTCTATCTTGACCCTGATGTGAACATCGACTGGATTGCTCAGAAGCTTGGCACTAACCGCCACTATGTGTCTGACTATTTCAACAAGGTGCTGCACTGCACATTTAATGAATATATCAACAACCTGCGCTTGAACTATGCTGCCAGGCTGCTGCGCGAGGGGCGTGTGGCAAAGTCGCAGGTGTGCTATGATGCAGGTTTTGGCAATGATCACACCTTCCGCAGATTGTTTAAGCAGAAGTTTGGATGCTTGCCTTCACAGTATGAATAGGGGGGGTGTGCCTTCTGCACTTTTATAAAAACGAGTAGAAAAACAATCTTTTCAAAAATAGTTTTTTTATTGAACACGGAACTCACGAAACGCACGGAATCCTTTGTCATTCGCATTCCGTTTGTTCCGTGAGTTCCGTGTTCGAAATTTAAGGGTGGATGAGCAACTTACTCATTCACAGGAACATGATAGAACTTCCATGAGCTGCTGCCAGGCTCGACGATGTCTATCTCTGTGCAATTGTTGCTGAGACGCTGGAAGTAAAGACGGAACACATGAGCATCGCCGCATTCTACTGGCATATAGTCTCTTGTGGTGATGTTCTCAACCTCCTGGAGCATGAGCTTCATGCCTGTGCTGGTGTCTTTGATATATGTGTTCTTGTCGATCTTGATTCTGTCATCTTTTTCAAGATTGAGGTACTCCATCTCAACAACAGTGCCGTTTCGGTCGCTTGTGACGCCGAGAATGTGGCAAAAGGAATTGTTCACTGTTGTAATGTATGTGAGGTCGTTGTATGTCACTTTACGAACACCGCTTGCAGGACTGCTGCTAGATGATCTTGAGCTTTTGTCTTTGCCAAGACCGAAGAGAGCGTCAATGATGGCAGATGCTTCTTCACGATTGCGGCGTGTCTCCTGACTATTGCCATTGCGTATTGCAGCTCCGCAACGATCCATCTTCTGGTCGATGTCGCGCTCAGGCACTACTGGCTTGCCTTTGAAAGTGTTGTATTCGCGAGCTTTCTTGTAGAAATCCATTGCTTCCTTATAGTTGCCCATGCGGTAAGCGTCGTCTCCTTTGTTGATGTATTCTTTTGTGTGTGTCTCTGCAAGACGGTAGTTGATTTTGTCATAATCCATCTGTGCGTTAGCAACTGTTGCGTTTGCTGTGAACATTGCAGCTATGAGGGCGATGAGAGTAATTTGCTTTTTCATAATCTTTTTTGTTTTTTGTTTTGTTTGACTTTCTGTCTTACATCGTCACGACTCGGCATAGCTTAAATCCTTGAAGCTTTAGCTCTGCGCTTGCTGTTCCTCTGTTTGACGGTGCAAAGTTAAGGACTTTTGGCAGAGGACAAAGTACATGATATGAAAATATGATGTACAAATTGTGAACTTTTTGAAATTCCTGCAAATTTATCGCATCGAATCGCATCGAAACGCATCGAATCGCATTTTCGTGCTAAAGGAATGTCGTAACTTTGCGGCGTGAAAAAATTAAGGCTTTAAACGCCTTTTTCCTTCTGAAAAAAGCTTATGTAAAGGAAAAATAGTAAAAATATTAAAAATAGGGAAAAATAAGGGGCTGTAGGAAAGAGAATGAGGAAGAGGAGGGAAAAGCATCAATGCAGGCGGAGGGCACTGTTTCGTTCCCAAAACACACCATCTTCGTAGCCCTGGATGGACTGCATCTCTTCTGCCAGCATCAAGCGCTTAGCTGCGATGAGGCAATAATCAAGGCTCTGTTCTATGCCTAAGCATTTGCGTCCCAGCTTCTTAGCAACAGCAGCAGTGGTGCCGCTACCTAAAAACGGATCGAATATGGCATCGCCAGGACGAGAGGAGGCAAGGATAAGCTTAGCTATCAGTTTTTCGGGCTTCTGAGTAGGATGTTCCGTGTTCTCTGGCATCGACCAGAAAGGCACACTGATGTCGTCCCAGAAATTGGAAGGACAGGTGAGGCGATACTTGCCATCATCAGTATCTTGCCAGTCTTTTGGCTCGCCATTCTCGCGGTAAGGAGCAAGCACGCGACGCTTTTGCTTAACAGCCTCAACATCAAAATAATAATCATCAGGATTCTTTACTGCAAACCAAATATCCTCCATTGCATTTTTCCAATTATGCTTTGCTCCCCTACCCTTCTCTCTCTGCCATGTGATGCGATTGATGACGGTGAGATTTTCTTCCAGCACACGCTGCATGCTGGATGAGCAATGCCAATCGCCGCACATGTACAAAGAGCCATTGTGCGCCAGCTTTCTGCACACTGCAGGAAGCCACGATCGAAGGTACTCTTCATAACTGCTTGAACTCATTGCAGAAAAAGTGCTG
The DNA here is from genome assembly GCA_018064505.1 of Candidatus Minthosoma caballi. Taxonomy (GTDB): domain Bacteria; phylum Bacteroidota; class Bacteroidia; order Bacteroidales; family Bacteroidaceae; genus Minthosoma; species Minthosoma caballi. Next base: position 8,402 of record JAGHVC010000214.1, read on the forward strand.
CCAGCAAAGTCTTTGCGAAGATTGTATGGAGGATCAATGATGATGAGGTTGGCAAAACCATCCGGCACCTTATCCAAAACAGCAAATAAGTCAGCATTTACTATTGCAAATGGAGGCATTTCCATCTGCAAGTCTGTGCTTATCATATCCATAAGCACCTTTTTCTCGCTGTCATCCACTGTTATGGTGCGGTTGTTTTTCGCCTTCATCTCTCTTTTTATATTCTCTTTTAGATATTTTAAAGATGTATTTTATGCAAAGGTAGGATTAAATTCTTACCTTTGCCTCATAATTTGCAATATTTTTAATGATGAAGAAAAATAAATTGTTTATTGCTGCGCTGGCAATGTGCGTTTCCGGCATATCGCAAGCACAGCAATCTGCCGTGAAAATGGTGGCTGACGGACACTATTTCGGAGCTCGCCAACAGTTTGAGCGTTTCCTAAACGAAGCTGAAGCAGGAAACAAATATGTAGGCGAAGCTGAAGCCCTGTCTCTTGTGTGCGACTATGTGCTCAACACTCCTGGCACAGCAGACAAAATCGGAAGTTGGCTCGAAAGCAATCAGACATCGCAATATGCATCAATTCTCGGCACTTTGCAGCGCAATCAGCTCATCAAGGAAGGTCGTGTGGATGAAGCAATTACGCTTTTCTATATAGCAGAAGAGCGTGGAGATGACTTGCTCGGCAACACAGCACTTGCCTATCCTCTCACATCTTTGAGTGACGAGGCGGAGCAATACAATTTAGCTCTCTTCCGCATGGCTGGCGAAGACCTTTACGGCAAAGGGAACTACGCCTTAGCTATTGAATACTTGGAAAAAGGCGAGAAGACACGCAACAGCCTTTACAAGCTTGGCATGTGCTACCTGAAGAAAGACTGCTGTTATGACAAAGCAGCAGCATGTTTCAGCCAATCTGCTGACACTGAGAAGGATGAACTTGCTCAGAATGCATGGCTTCATGCAGGCTTGAGCTACTTGAAAACAGGCAACAAGAAGATGGCGCAAACATCTTTCCAGCAAGCAAGCTTGATGGATGCGGACAAAACCATTCGCGAAGAAGCACTTTACAACTACGCCCTCACGCTCCACGAAGGCACTTCTACCGGATTCGGAGAGTCTGTGACAGTGTTTGAGCGCTTCCTCAACGAATTCCCACGCTCTTCTCACGCAACCAATGTGTCGCAGTATCTGACAGAAGTATATTTCACGACAAAGAACTATTCGGCTGCACTCCAGAGCATTAACAAAATCAAGCAACCTAACACAGAGATTCTCACTGCCAAGCAGAGAGTGCTTTACAATCTGGGCATTCAAGAGTTCACATCTGGAGCTTATCAGAATGCGCTCATGTATGCAAATCAATCTATTGCACTTGGCAAAAAAGATGCTGAGGCATACGCAGAATCATACTTCCTCAAGGGAGAGAGCGAGTATAGGATTGGAAACTATCAGCTTGCATCCAACGATTTGCAGCAAGCCATTAACTTAGGAGCCTCAACGCCAAGCAAGAGCTTGAAAAACAATGACTACGCTATTTATAGTCTTGGCTACACTTACTTCAAGCAGAAGAAATATGCAGCTGCTTTGAACCAGTTCCAAAAGTTTGTCGGCAATAAGTCAAACGGAGCGCCACTCATCTCTGACGCATACAACAGAATGGGCGACTGCTGCCTCGACACTCGCAGCTACGACAAAGCATATTCATACTATCAGTCAGCCATCAGCACCGATGTTTCACACGGCGACTATTCTCTTTTGCAGCAAGCATACATTCAGGGATTGCGTGGCAACTATGACCAAAAGGTTGCCCTCATTGAGCAGATGACTGCACAATACACCAAGTCTGAATACACTTCAGATGCCCTTTTCGAACAAGGCAGAGCTTATGTGCACAAGGGCGATGTTCTTTCTGCTTCTGAGACATTTAACTCTATAATCCAGAAATTCCCACAAAGCGCAAATGCCCGCAAGGCAAGCAATGAGCTTGCTATGCTTCTGGCAGAAAGCGGCAAGACAGAAGAAGCCATCAGTGCCTACAAGAAAGTGATAAATGACTATCCAACTTCGGAGGAGGCACAAACAGCATTGTCTAACCTGAAGGACATTTACACAAGCCAGGGACGAGTGAACGAATACATGGATCTGGCTCAGAAGATGGGCAAGACTTTCAGCTCTGATGAACTTGACGAAATGGTGCACGATGCAGCCATGAAGGCTATGTCAAATGGCAATTACGCACAGGCTCAGCAGTACTATACTCAGTTGCGCAACCAGACAATTACTGACAGCTATCGTCTTAATGCTCAAGCAGGTATGCTTCGCAGTGCATTTGCAAACAAGGATTACAAGACAACTATTGCCTCTGCAACAGAAATTCTTGACGACGCCAACAAATTGTCGCCAGAAGTGAAAGCTGAAGCAAGACTTTGCCGTGCTGAAAGCTACATGCAACTGGGCAACTCCAAGGATGCCGTGAGCGATCTTCAGTTGCTGGCTCAAGACACACAAACAGTGTATGGAGCTCAAGCAACAGTGAAGCTGGCACAATATGCTTACAGCACTAAACAGTATGAATCGGCTGAAACAATCCTTACAAACTTCATTGATTCTGGCACACCTCACACATACTGGCTTGCACAGTCATTCATCACCCTCAGTGATGTGTATGCAGCTAAGGGACAAACAGTTGAAGCAAGATCTACCTTGCTTTCACTCAAGGCTAACTACACCGAGAACCCAGAAATCACAAAACTCATTGAAGAACGACTCAACAATTTGAAGTAATGAAATATCTATCATACATTCCATTTTTGTTTTTTGCGCTGCCAGCTTCCGCTCAGCTCGACAACACAGTAGAGGTGACCAACGAGGTGAAGCCTGTGGTGAAGGATGCCAACAAAATCAACATCTTGCCTTCGGCTGCAGAGACAAAAGCAAAGCACTACCAGGTGCAGTATTCTACTCAAACTCAGCCTGTAAAGGAGTTTCCTTATGAGTTCATGCGCGACTATAGCAGCGATGCTGTGCTGAAAGGTAACAAGCGCGGCTACTTGCAGCTTGCAGGCGGTAGTCATGGCAACATTGACAGCCATGCGGCTTATCAGTTCGATTTCACAGACAATGATGCATTGTCTATCGACTTGACATTGAAAGGATTTAATGGCAAGACCAGACAAAGAAAAGAGGAACCTTACAACTGGACAAGCAGATTCTACAAAAGCCGCGCAGGAGCCAGATTTGACCACAGGTTTGACAACGGAGCAGATTTGTATGTCAAAGGAGGATTTGAGAATCAAGTATTCAATTACATACAGTCAATATCTTCCAGCCTTATAAACGCAACAGACAAGCAGCACAATGTGCTTGCTGATTTCTGTGCAGGAATCACTCCTTATCAAACAGGAAATTTCTCAATAGGCGCAGAAGGCAACTTGAAATTCTTCAGCCAAGACCACTTTACTGCATTTGACAAAAAAGCTGGAGAGACAGTGATGCAACTCACAGTCGATGCCGATTACAAAATCACTGATGAGCATAGCGTTGCGCTTGGCGCTGAGGTGTTTAGCTCTTCGTATGGCATGGATGAGGTGAAAGGAATCACACACATGCATTTCACTCCACATTATATATATAATGCAGATATGTTCCGCTTGCAAGCAGGCGTAGTGGTTGGCACAGATGGAGACATTGCTCCTGATGTCAGATTCGCTTATCATGTCACGCCGCAAAGCGATGTGTATGTAAAAGCTGCTGGTTATGACGAAGATAACGATTTGCGACGCCTTTCTTCCATAAATCCTTACGCTCAATTGTCACCACAACTATATGGCGGTATTGATAACAAAAAGTATAAGCTTGATGCTGAATTTCACAAGATTGATGCAAGCATCGGATATCGTTTCAATTTCAGCGAATTAGGACTTAGCGGCGACATTAATGGAGGATATGATCTGTCAACCAATCATGCAGAAATTAACTGGATTTCTAACAGTCACAACGGCCTTGACTATCCTTGGTTTATTTTTAATGATTATCAACGATTCTATATCAATGCAGATATTGCCTATGCATATAAGGATATTGTAAAAGTGGATGCAAAAAACCAGTTCAATGCCTCTAAGCACAAGGAAGAAGGAGCATGGAAAACAGGTTCTTACGACACTCCAAACATTGACTTGAGATGGAAGGCTGATGTTAAGATTATCAAAGACTTATACTTTGGCATAGATTGGGAACTCGCATGCTTCGACGACCCAGAACATTTAATAGATGGTGGCAGCGCATACAAGCGACCTACAATCAACAACTGGGGGGCATCGCTTCGCTATACATTGCCTTTGGAGTTTCCTGCAACTGTGTTCGTGAAAGGCGACAATCTTCTTAATCAAAAGTTTGACCGCTACACTGGATACAGGAACATTGGAGCAAATGTGCTCGCAGGATTTGCTTTGTCTTTTTAAGTGATGTGTAAGAAATAACTTATACATTACTAAGCACGAGGAAAAACGCAATTTTTCGACAAAAGCTTTGCAAGAAAGAAAGAAAATCCGTAACTTTGCACTCGAAAATAAGATATAAGGGTTCCGATGTCCACAAATGGCATCGGGATTCTTTTTGTTATCTATTTATTTTATCAAAACTGAACAATAACTAAAATCATTTAAGAATACAACTATGGCTTATATGTCACAGGAGGGCTACGACAAGCTTCGTGCCCAAATCAAAGAGCTTGAAGAAGTGGAGCGCCCAGAGGTTATCCGCCAGATTGCTGAAGCTCGCGAAAAAGGCGACCTTTCAGAAAATGCAGAGTACGACGCAGCAAAGGAGGCACAGGGAAAGCTCGAAACTAAGATTGCAGAACTCAAAGCAACTCTCGCTGAGGCAAAAATACTTGATCCAAGCAAGCTTGGCAAGAAAGATGAAGTACAGATTCTTTCAAAGGTGCAGATTCGCAATACTGCTAACGACGCAAAACTCACTTACACTCTCGTGAGCGAAGGCGAGGCAAACTTGCGCGAGAACAAGATTTCCGTAAAGACTCCTATTGCACAGGGACTTCTCGGAAAGAAGGTTGGCGATGTTGTTGAAGTGACTGTGCCAAGAGGCAAGATGAGTTTTGAAATCCTTAGCATTTCTTTCTAATTTTGAATACCTACTTAAGACATGAGCATTTTCTCAAAGATTGCAGAAGGTGAAATTCCTTCTTATAAGTGTGCCGAGAACGAGGAGTTCTATGCATTTCTCGACATCAATCCTCTCGTGAAAGGCCACACATTGGTCATTCCTCGCCGTGAGGTTGACTACATCTTTGACCTTGAAGATGACGAGCTTGCACGCTATCAGGTGTTTGCAAAGAAGGTTGCTAAGGCTATCAAAGCTGCTTTCCCATGCATCAAGGTGGCTCAGGTTGTGCTTGGTCTGGAAGTGCCACACGCACACATTCACCTCATTCCTATGCAGAGTGAGAAGGATGTTAACTTCAGCAACGAAAAGCTTTCTCTCCCAGCAGAAGAGATGCAAGCTATTGCTGATAAGATTTACGCAGAATTTTGTAAGTAAATGCAATACAATGATCCCGATTTTGGGACGGTGACTGTGACCGTCAACCCAAGAGCGCGCAGCATTATTATGCGCCCTGAGGTTGACGGTCTTCGTGTTACTTCTTTCAGAGGCGCAACGCTGTCTTTGATCAAAGAAGCAATCGACAAGCATCGAACATCGCTATTGAAAAAACAAGCAACCCAGAAAGCACGCCATCATTTCACAGAAGAGGAGAAAGAAGAACTGCGTCAGGAAGCAAAGGCTTACTTGCCACGACGCACCGCAGAACTGGCGTACATGTGGGGATTTGAATACGAAAGCGTGAAGATACAATCCTCTCGCACAAGGTGGGGCTCATGCTCTGCCTCCTCGTCGATAAACTACTCTTTTTATCTGATGTCTGTGCCTGAACATCTCATTGATTATGTAATACTTCACGAGCTTTGCCATACTAAGCACCACGACCATTCACCTGCGTTTTGGGCAGAAATGAATCGTGTGACAGATGGCACGGCTAAACAACTTAGACAAGAACTTAGAAAATATCATACAGAATAATGCTTTCGCAAAAAGAATGTGATTTCCTGCACTCTCGCATGCAGGGTACGATGATCGAGGCGCTACAAATGCGATTCATCCCTACTGAGGATGAGTTTGCTGTGGCAGAAATGCCTATTTGCGCTGCAACACGACAATATCTTGGGATTCTGCACGGAGGCGCATCACTTACTCTTGCAGAGACAATTGCCGGTGTCGGTTCGTTGCACTTAATCAACTATGACGAGTCGTTTGCTGTGTGCGGCACAGAGGTGAACGGAAGCCATGTTGCAATGTCAGCTACAGAAGGCAAAGTTTACGGAAAAGCTCGCTTGATACATGGCGGAAAGAGCACTCATGTATGGAATGTTGACATCGTTGGAGAAGATGGTGAAATAATTTCTACAGAAAGAGTTACAAACCGCATTATTAAAAGGAAATAATATCAAAAATCAGAATGATTGACTTAAGCCTATACTCAAGCTATGCTCTTTATCGGCTTCCATTTGCCGATGAAGTGAATGTTGTATGTCAGCAATCTGCAATGGAGCAGGATTGCGGCCGTGCTTTTGTCATGATTCCATTTGATGAGTCAAAATACAAAACCATACGGATAAGGCCAGACTATGAAACAACGATCAAGTATGGCCATGAATCCAAAGCTGTCTCATCTCATAGCGATTTGATTTCCGACAAGATAGCATATAAAGAGGCTTTTAATCGTTACATCAGCAACATTCCAACTCCATTTGCAAAACTTGTATTGTCGAGGTCTGCAGAAATGGAGTACAGCGGTAATCCTATTGATGCATTTTTCAGAGCTTGCAAGGAATACCCTCGCGTAATGGTTTATCTAACTTATACGAAAGAAAGCGGATTTTGGATAGGGTGTACACCTGAAATTCTTGTGTCAGGCAGTAAATCTCACTTCAGAACCGTAGCACTTGCTGGCACAATGAACTACGAGGGGGAATGGTCGCAAAAAAACCGTGAAGAACAAGCCATTGTTGCTAATTACATACGAGAAATCATCACACCTATCAGTACCGTAGTGGAAGAAGAAGGTCCATACACCTCAAGAGCAGGAAATCTTTTCCACCTTAAAACTGAATTTCACTTTTCACCCATTTCATCGGCAAAAGTAACTGATTTCATCGCAAAACTAAACCCAACACCTGCAGTGTGCGGATTGCCTGCTACCGAAGCAAAACAATTCATCCTTGCCAACGAGAACTGCGACAGGTCATATTACTCTGGAGTGGTGGGAATGCTTGATGCCCAAGGGGAAACTAATCTCTATGTCAACCTTCGCTGCGCTAATATTCGGCAAGGAAAAGCAACCTTATATGCTGGAGGCGGCATATTAGCAGAATCTACCCTTGAAAGCGAATGGGCAGAAACTGAGCAGAAAATGAATACAATATTACAAATACTATAAATAAACGAATCATCATGATTATTGATGATAGTTTATCCTAAACAATCCTTACCGTGTTTTCTTCTAAATCAAACATACAGCAATTAACTGCCATGCTTATCAAAGCAGGCATCAAGCAAGCCGTAGTATGTCCAGGCAGCAGAAATGCAGCAATCGTACATAACCTTCAAGCTGCAGGAATAGAGTGTTTTGACATTACTGACGAACGCTCTGCTGGATTCTTTGCAATTGGACTTATTGATGCAAATGGAGGAATGCCTGTAGCAGTATGCGTGACAAGCGGATCTGCAGTTTTGAATCTTGCGCCAGCTATCAGTGAAGCATTTTACAGGAATTTGCCACTTATTGCCGTCACTGCTGACAGGCCTACACGCTGGATTGGGCAAATGGATGGACAAACGATGCCACAACCAAATGCATTTGGCGATTTGGTGGCAAAATGTGTTAGTCTTCCAGAACCAAGCGACGAAGAGAGTCTATGGTATTGTAATCGCTTGATTAACGAAGCTTTGATTGAGCAGAAACGCACATCTAAGCCAGTGCATATCAATGTGCCTATTACTGAGCCAATGTTTGATTTTTCAGAGAAATCATTACCTGAAGTGCGTTTCATCAAATGGGAAAGTTCCAAAAATGCTGCTTTTGTGATGAGTGACAGCATGATTCGTTGCTGGGAAGAATCTAAGCATATTCTTATCATTGTTGGACAAATGTCACCAAAAGAGATGAATACATGCTCAGGCTTTCTCAAACAATTGTCCTCTGCAGGATGTGTTGTTTTTGCAGAGAACTTATCAAACATCCATGCTTATAGCAACCCCGTCATTTCTCCCGATGAAATCGAAGATTTTTATATAGGGAACTTTGATGAAATACTGAAAAACAAGCCTTTGCCTAATGCGGACTTAATAATAACTTTGGGCGGGCATATTGTGTCAAAAAGACTGAAGCAACACATAAGGAAAAACCCTCCGAAGTTTCATTGGCATGTGTCTCCAAGAGGAGAATTTGCAGATCTATTCATGTGCTGCACGCATATGATAGAAGCTGACAACAAGAATTTGCTGGAAGCGCTCTGCAAAGAGTGTCATACTGCTAAAGAAAATAGTTTCAAGCAGGAAATACACAAGTTATCGAAAGAGGCTGCCACTAATCTGGATACTACATCAAGCAATGCCGCATTGAAGACTCTTCTGCCATACATCAAAGAGAATTGGAATATTTGCGTGGCAAACAGTTCTATGGTAAGAGACTTGCAAAAGTTCTTCAAGGGAACAAACCTTGTGTTCTGCAACAGAGGCATAAACGGAATAGAAGGCAGTTCTTCTGCTGCCGTTGGATTGTGGATAGGTTCGAAAAGGCCTACAGTTCTGCTAACTGGAGATTTAAGTTTCTTTTATGACCAAAATGCTCTATGGAACAAATATGCAGGTACAAACAAACATGATGATAACTGCGTTGATGCCAAACAAAGCAAACCTGCTCCATTGCGCATTTTCCTTATCAATAATGGATGCGGCAACATTTTTCATAGCCTACCAGGCCTCCAAAGCCCATATTTGGAGAAAAGCATCGCTGCCACTCATACCACATCGGCAGAAGGCATTGCAAAACAAAGCGGAATAAGATATTTGACAGCCTCAACAATCAGAGATTTGGAATATGTTATTCCTGAATTTTTAAATAATGATTGCGATGTTGCTTTATTAGAATATTTTGTATGATTCCACCCTTTTTTACACATTATTATATACAAATGTGTCTTGAAAGGCTTTAAAATATAGAAAATAATAGAAAATTCCAGTGCTTTTGTTTAGGTGGAATTGTTTTTTTCCCTACTTTTGCACCGAAATTTAAGAAAACACCTATGCAAAAGAATTTGGTTATTGTCGAGTCTCCTGCCAAAGCAAAGACTTTGGAGAAGTTTCTCGGTAAGGATTACAAGGTTATGTCAAGCTATGGACATATCCGTGACCTCAAGAAAAAAGAGATGAGCGTCAGCCTTGACGATTTCTCCCCTAAATACGAGATTCCTTCTGACAAGGAAGCGGTGGTGAAGGAACTCAAAGCTCAAGCAAATAAAGCAGAAACTGTATGGCTTGCATCCGATGAGGACCGCGAAGGAGAAGCTATTAGCTGGCATTTAAGCCAGGTCTTGGGGCTTGATCCTAAAGCGGCAAAGAGAATTGTTTTTCACGAAATCACAAAAACAGCCATACTTGAGGCGATAAAAACTCCACGCACAATTGATATGGGACTCGTCAATGCGCAGCAGGCAAGACGAGTGCTCGACCGCATTGTAGGCTTCAAGTTGTCGCCTGTGTTGTGGAAAAAAATCAAGCCAAGCCTTTCTGCTGGACGCGTACAAAGTGTTGCTGTACGCCTCATTGTGGAGAGAGAAAAGGAAATCGAAAATTTCACAAGCGAGTCAAGCTACAAAGTAAATGCAATCTTCTGCATTGATGATCAGCTGATTAAGGCAAGCCTAAGCAAAGGTTTTAAGACAGAAGAAGAAGCAGAGGAATTCTTAAACTCATGCAAGGATAGGCAATTTGAAATCACTGACATCGAGAAGAAGCCCGTGAAGAAATTCCCTGCTCCTCCATTCACTACTTCCACTCTTCAGCAAGAAGCTGCTCGCAAGCTTGGCTTTACAGTGGCTCAGACAATGATGGTGGCTCAGCACCTTTACGAGTCAGGTCATATTACATACATGCGAACAGACTCTGTTAATCTCTCTTCTTTGTGCATAAACACAACAAAGGACGAGATTATCGCAATTCACGGTGAGAAGTACTCTAAGCCACGCCAATTCCACACTAACTCAAAGGGAGCACAGGAAGCACACGAAGCTATTCGCCCTACTTACATCAGCAACCATGAGATTGAAGGCACGGCACAGGAGAAGAAACTCTATGACTTGATTTGGAAGCGTACAATCGCTTGCCAGATGGCTGAAGCGGAAGCGGAGAAAACAACAATCACCATCAACGATGAATTCGTGGCTACTGGAGAGGTCATTACCTTTGACGGTTTCATTAGAGTTTATCGCGAATCGGTAGATGATGACACTCAGGTAGAAGAAACAGACGGATTGCTTCCTGCTGTCAATATAGGTGATAAACTCAAAATGAATGAGATTGTCGCTACACAGAGATTCACTCAGCATCCTTTACGCTATACAGAAGCAAGCCTCGTTAAGAAGCTCGAGGAACTTGGTATTGGCAGACCTTCAACTTATGCTCCAACCATCTCTACTATCCAGCAAAGAGAGTATGTTGAAAAAGGCGACAAGAAGGGCGAAGAACATACATACGGAATCATGAAGCTTGCTAATGGCAAGATAAAGAAGTCAAGCAAGAAGGAAATTTTTGGAAATGAAAAAGGCAAGCTTCTGCCTACAGATATTGGCACCGTAGTGAATGACTTCCTCATTCAATATTTCCCAGAAATCATTGATTACAACTTCACTGCAAGCGTAGAAAAAGATTTCGATGAAATCGCTGAAGGACGCGAGAATTGGCAGGAGATGATGAAAGACTTCTACGGCAAGCTTGAGCCAATGATTTCGTCAACAATGCAAGAAAAGAACGAGCATAAGGTAGGCGAACGCATGCTTGGAGTTGAACCGGGAACAGGAAAGCCTGTAAGCGTAAAGATTGGCCGCTTCGGTCCTATGGTGCAAATTGGCGTTGCCGATGAAGAAGAGAAACCTCGTTTTGCCCAATTGAAAAAGGGCCAAAGCATACAATCCTTAACTTTGGAAGAAGCTATAGAATTGTTCAAGCTTCCTCGAGTTCTTGGTGAGTTTGAAAACGAAACAATCACAATTGGCACAGGCAGATTCGGACCTTATGTGCTTCATGACAAGAAATATGTATCTATTCCAAAGGAAATTGACCCTATGGAGATAGACTTTGAAGGAGCTGTAGCACTTATTGAGGAAAAACGCAAGAATGAAGCAGCATCCCACATAAAAGCATTCGAAGAAGATTCGGAGCTTGAAGTAATGAATGGACGATTTGGACCTTACCTCAAATACAAGGGAGCAAATTACAAATTGCCAAAAGCGCTTGCTGCTGATCCATCAGCTCTAACTTACGAACAGTGCATAGAGGTGATTAACAACCCTCAGCCAGCAGCTTCAAAACCTGCACGCAGGGGCAGAACAGCAAAGAAAGCATAAATCATTCATTTTCAATCTTCACTATTGTGGTACGCATTATTCTTATAGGGTATATGGGAGCGGGCAAGACAACCATTGGAAAGGCACTTGCTCGTGAAATGGGAGTAGAGTTCTATGACTTAGATTGGTACATAGAAAACCGTTTCCAGAAAAAGATACCAGAAATATTTGCAGAAAAAGGAGAAGAAGGATTCCGCATCATTGAGCAGAAAATGCTGCATGAAGTTGCAGAATTTGAGAATGTCGTAATCTCATGCGGCGGTGGCACGCCTTGTTTCTTCGACAATATTGATTACATGAATGAGCAAGGCGAAACAATATACCTCAATGCAGATGTTGACACGCTTTATGCTCATCTCATGATGGGAAAGAGCCAACGCCCACTGATTCAAGGCAAAAGCCAAGATGAATTGAAAGAATACATCAAGACATCATTGGACACACGCCTCCCATTCTACAGCAAAGCTAAGCATCAAATACAGATTAGCGTAATCGAGACTAAAGATCAGATTAAGGACTTCGTAAAACAAATTATTGAAATTGAGAAAATGGCGCATTGAAGACTCCAACGAGTTGTACGGAATCAATGGTTGGGGCGTTAACTATTTTCATATCAATGAAAAGGGAAATGTTGCTGTCACCCCTAAGAAAGACGGCGTAGAAGTTGACTTAAAAGAGGTGATGGACGACTTGGCGTTGCGCGATGTTTCAGCGCCAGTGCTTGTTCGTTTTCCTGACATCATAGACAACAGAATTGAAAAGACTGCAACCTGCTTCAACAAGGCAGCTAAAGAATACGGATACAATGCAGAAAACTATATAATCTATCCTATCAAGGTGAATCAGATTTCACCTGTTGTGGAAGAGGTTATAAAGCATGGTAAGAAGTATAATCTTGGACTTGAAGCTGGTTCCAAGCCAGAGTTGCATGCAGTGCTCGCTGTAAACATGAACAGCGACTCTCTCATTGTGTGCAATGGCTATAAGGATCAGGATTACATCGAGTTAGCACTTCTTGCTCAGAAGATGGGCAAGCGCATTTTCATTGTTGTTGAGAAATTCAACGAACTTGAAACAATCACTCGTATTGCGAAAAAGATTGGCGTGCGCCCGAATATGGGCATACGCATCAAGCTTGCAGCAAGCGGTTCTGGCAAGTGGGAAGAAAGCGGTGGCGACGCCAGCAAGTTTGGCTTGACATCTGGCGAATTGCTCGGAGCCCTCAAGTATATTGAGGACAATGGCATGAAGGATTGCTTGAAACTCATACATTTCCACATCGGTAGCCAAATCACAAAGATACGCCGTATTCAGAATGCTCTCCGCGAGGCAAGCATGTTCTATGTACAGCTGCACAAACTTGGCTACGGGGTTGAGTTTGTTGACTGCGGTGGAGGTCTTGGAGTGGACTATGATGGCTCTCGTTCAAGCAACTCAGAATCAAGCGTTAACTACAGCATACAAGAGTATGTAAACAACTGCGTATATACATTTGTTGAAGCTGCTAATCAGAACGAAATTCCACAGCCAAACATAATCACGGAAGGCGGTCGCTCGCTCGCTGCTCATCATTCGCTCCTTATCATGGAAGTGCTTGAAACAGCAGAGATTCCTGCTATGCCTGATGAGTTCGTGGTTGGGGATAATGACCACGAGCTTGCAAAGGATCTTTACGACATCTGGTGCAACATCAATGTTCGCAACATGTTAGAGAACTGGCATGATGCTCAGCAGATTCGCGAGGAGGCACTTGACCTCTTTGCGCACGGCATCGTGGACTTGCGCACCAGAGCAGAGATTGAACGCATGTATTGGGCTGTTGCGCGAGAGATAAACATTCTGTCTCACACGATGAAGCATGTGCCAGAAGAACTTCATTCTCTCGACAAGCTTCTTGCTGATAAGTATTTCTGCAACTTCTCCCTATTCCACTCGCTTCCAGACTCTTGGGCCATTGACCAGATTTTCCCTATCATGCCTATACAGCGACTTAACGAGAAGCCTGACAGAAATGCCACATTGCAAGACATCACTTGCGATAGCGATGGCAAGATAGCTCATTTTGCTACAGAAAGCGGAGTTAGTCATTTCATTCCTGTGCATAGTCTTGACAAGAAAAAGGGAAACTATTATATCGGCGTGTTCCTTGTTGGAGCATACCAAGAGATTCTCGGCGACATGCACAATCTGTTTGGTGACACCAATGCTGTGCACATCACAACAGACAAGGATGGATACCATATTAATAATATAATAGACGGTGAGACTGTTGCAGATGTTCTTTCTTATGTGCAGTATGAGCCAAAGAAGATGGTGCGCAGCCTTGAGATATGGGCAAAACAGGCAATCAAGGAGGGGAAGATCTCTCTCGATGAGGGTAAGGAATTCCTCGACACTTATCGCTCTGGATTGTATGGCTACACATATCTGGAATAAAATGTAATAATGGCAAATCTCAAATCTTTAGCGAAAGATACCGCAATATACGGCCTCTCTTCAATTGTTGGCAGATTTTTGAACTATCTGCTCGTACCTTTGTACACTCATTACATGCCAAAGGATTCTGGCGACTACGGAGTAAGCGTAAATATGTATGCTTACACTGCATTAGCTTTGGTAATTCTCACTTTTGGCATGGAGACAACTCTTTTCCGCTTTGCAAACAAAGAAGAAGAGACGCCTGACACTGTGTTCTCCACCGCTTTTGCTGTGATTGCTGTCCTATGCATTCTTTTCTTTGGAGGCATATTTGGATTCATCACTCCTATTTGCGATGCACTTGGCTATTCCAACCATCATGAGTACATACTTATGATGGCAGGAGTTGTTGTGCTTGATGCGTTGCAAGCATTGCCATTCAGCTATTTGAGATACAAGAAGCGCCCTATCAAATTCGCTTCATTGAAGATGCTTTTCATCTTCTTCAACATCATTCTCAATGTACTGTACTTCATGATTTTAGGCAAGACTGAAGTCTTTTATGTTTTCTGCATAAACCTTTGGTGCACAGGCTTAATAACATTCTTCTTCATTCCCGACTTATTCAAGATAAAATGGTCATTTGATGGCACTCTGCTCAAAAGAATGCTTAGCTATTCGTGGCCAATCCTCGTGCTTGGCATTGCCGGAATACTTAATCAAACAGCCGACAAAATCATCTTCCCTCTTGTTTGCAGCGAGTCGGATGCACAGGCACAGCTTGGCGTTTACGGTGCATGTGTGAAGATTGCAATGATAATGGCCATGATAACGCAAGCGTTCCGCTATGCTTACGAGCCAATTGTCTTTGCAAAAAACAAGGATAAAGATTCAAAGGAGTACTATGCTGTCGCAATGAAGTATTTCATTATATTCACATTACTCGCATTCCTTTGCGTAATGGGATACATGGACATTCTTCAAAATATAATTGGCAAAGAATACCGTGAAGGACTTGTCACCGTGCCAATCGTGATGGCTGCAGAAATCATGATGGGCATTTACTTCAACCTTTCTTTCTGGTACAAGCTCATCGACAAGACTATCTGGGGAGCCTGGTTCTCATTGGCTGGATGTGCAGTTCTCATTGCCATAAACATCATCTTTATCCCAAAATACGGCTATATGGCTTGTGCTTGGGGCGGATTTGCCGGCTATGCCACCTCAATGATTCTGAGCTACTTTGTTGGCCAGCACTACAATGCCATAAAATACCCTCTAAAGAGTATTTTCATTTATGTGCTCGTAGCAGGATTATTCTACACAGCAATGGAGTTGCTCCCAGACGAATGGCCTGTGGCAGCAAGAATTGGAATAAACACAGTGGTGATTATTTTGTTCATTGCTCACATCATTTATCACGATTTGCCTCTCAGCTCCCTTCCCGTGATAGGTAAGAAATTCAAGAAAAGATAATTATACCCAATAAACAATACAATAATAAAATAGGCATGAAAAGACTTATCTTAATCTTATTAGCATTCTTAGCCCTCAACACCTCGCTCTTCACGCTCAAGGCCCGTGCAGACGAAGGAATGTGGGTGATGGGATGCATGTCTCAGCGTGCAGACAGCATCCTCCATTCTCTTGGCCTAGAACTTACTGCTGAGCAGCTTTATAGCCCATATTTGCCAAGTCAGAATGATGTTGTTGTTCAGCTCGGCGGATTCTGCTCAGGAGTTGTAGTATCAAATCAGGGGCTTATGCTCACAAACCACCACTGCGGTTTCAGCAGCATTCACGACCATTCAACAACAAAGCATGATTACCTCACAGACGGATTCGTTGCTAAAACACTGAAGGACGAGCTTCCAAACGAAAATCTTTATGTGCTTTTCCACTTGCGCACAGTAGATGTGACTGACGAGATTCTTTCTCAGGTGCCAAAGGGAGCATCTGATTCTCTCCGCACTGCTATCATCGACTCTGTTGCAACTGCACTCACAGAATCTGCTCAAGACAGCACAGCACACATATTTGGCGAGGTGAATCCGTTCTATCGTGGCTCACGCTACTGCCTCAGCATATATCAGCGCTATGATGATGTACGCCTCGTGTGCGCACCACCACAATGCCTTGGCAAGTTTGGCGGTGAAACTGACAACTGGATTTGGCCACGCCAGACATGCGACTTCTCTGTTTTCCGTATCTATGCTGACAAGAATGGAATGCCTGCACCATACAGCAAAGACAATGTTCCATTGCGTCCAAAGAATTATGCACACATCTCTACTCAAGGCTACCACCCTGGCTCATTTGCAATGACACTCGGCTACCCAGGCAGCACAGAGCGCTACTTGTCAAGCTACGGCATCACAAATCGCATCGAAAACTCTAATCAGCCTCGATACGACTGCCGCACAGTGCTTCAAGATGTGCTCCAGGAAGCAATGCATCAGAGCGATGAACTTCGCATCAAGTATGCCGATAAGTATGTGAGAAGCGCAAACTACTGGAAGAATTCGCTCGGCATGAATCATGCTTTGGCAAAACTGGGCGTTGTTGCTGAAAAGCAAGCGCTCGAACAGCAAGTTAGCGAGTGGATTGCACAAGACACTATTGGCCGCAGCATCTATGTCGGCATTCTTGACTCACTCAAATCCATCTATGCTGAGAATGCAAAGATTTCATACATCGAAACTCATCTCAGCGAGTGCCTCATTCAATCAAGCGACATTATAGAATTTGCTATTCGCTGCATGATGGGACGCACCGACATGGAGAAGCCATTTGCTGAAACTGTAGAAGCTAAATACAAGAATATCGATGTAAATGTTGACAAGAAATTGTTTGCGACAATGCTTAAATACTATATGAAGCAGGTGCCAGAGAAGCAGTACTGGCCTGCAAAAATAGCAGCAGAGATTGACAGCGCATATAATGGTGATGTTGACGCCTACGCAGATGCTCTCTACGAAGCTTCACAATTCACAAAACCAGAAGCCCTCGCAAAAATGACTGAGCTTGCTGAATTGGCAGGTGACCCAATGTTTGATGTTGCGATGGACTACCTTATGCTCTACTTCAGCTTCGAAAGCAAGCCAGTGAACAAATACGAGCGTTTGCTCGGCGACGCAGTTCGCGAGATGAATCACAGCCGTGAGTTCTACCCAGATGCTAACTTCACTATGCGTGTGAGCGGCGGCACATGCCAGCCTATTGATTATGAGCCACTTCCTGCAGGCGCAATTGTTGCAAAGGATTGGCGTGATCCTAACTTCTCATGCCAAGACCTCGAAGAAGCTCGCAACTACTTCACAACTCCTGTCAGCCTTCTCAACAAGAACTCTGAGCAGCCAGACAATGAAGACTACAGCATTCTTCCATCAGTGAAAAAGTGGATGGCGTCAGGCAAGTTCAGCAAGCAGTATCTCGACCCTGAGACAGGCAAGCTTCCTCTTTGCTTCCTCACAACAAACGACATCACTGGAGGCAACTCTGGCTCTGGAGTTTACGACGGCAAAGGCCGTCTCATTGGGCTTGCATTTGATGGCAACTGGGAAGCTATGTCGGGCGACATCAAGTTCAACGACAAACTCCAGCGATGCATCAATGTTGACATTCGCTATGTACTCTCAGTCATTGGTGACTACAGCAAGGCAAAGCGTCTCATCAACGAGATGACAATCGAATAATCCACCTTTCCACACACAACAGACATCCTTTCCTCAAAGATAAGAAAGCGAGGGAATGGAAACAAAAGCGAGGAATCTCCGCAGCCCATCACGGGTTGTGGAGATTCCTCTTCCTAACTAACAATCTTATCAACCTTAAACTATATAATCACTTCACCTTCATGAGAAACAAAAACTAATATGAGTTTTTAATTATAACCAATTCTAATCTTATTGTCGTATTTGCGCTCTAATGTTCAATTATTATCTTTTTCACCGATGGCTTTATATTACCAACCGTGGTGATGATGTGGAGGAGTGTGATGATAATAATGACCGTGATAGTCATAATCGTAAAAGTCCTCGCAACAAAAACATGACTGGAACAACATAGAACCAAGCACTACTGAGAGTAAAAGGATAAACTTCTTCATAATCTTATATTTTT
>JAGHVC010000088.1 GCA_018064505.1 Candidatus Minthosoma caballi
GTCCGCATCGTGGTTGAAGACGAGGATGGTACAACATCAATTATCACTCCATCCGAATGGAGCTCCCTCCCTTCACGGGAGGGCTGGGGTGGGTCTTCCTACTCGGTGATGGGAACAGAGGTTAACAATAGTTACCGTGGAATCGTGATTAGAAACGGAAAGAAGTACATAAGGAAATAAAAAGCCCCCCAGCCCCCGAGGAGGGAGGCCATGCGGGGTGAGTGGTATTAGATTTTGATAAAGATTTCAGTTCAGATGTCGAGCGAAGCGATCCACAAAAAATCGTTCTAAAAAGCGAAGAACTTGAGCGTATTTTCAGTCAGGATGTTAGTTGAATATTTTATAATCCAAAACAAAATCTCAAAAAAAAATCTGTTCGGTACGCGTTGCGCAGAAAAGACAAAATCTATTTTTATCTATCTTTAATATTTTTAATATTTTTTCTTTACATAAGTTTTTTTCAGAAGGAAAAATGCGTATAGGGATCTAAGGATTTGACGCCTTTTCTTTTACGAAAAGACTTAGTTTAAGGAAAAATATTAAAAATATTAAATATAGGAAAAAATAAACTCAGAGTCCTCTGTGTCTCTGTGGGCGGAATCCAGTAAACATCCTCTGGTTTCGTCCGATAACTTCCAAAGCGCAGCGATAACTCCTATTAACTCCCATTAACTCCTAAATAATATAAGAAAAGATAAAAACAATAACTATATGAAAAAGATTCTATTTTCGATTTTGATGCTCTGCTGCATGACTGTGGCATGGGCAGAAGGAACTGGAGACGGTTCCAAAGAACATCCTTTCACTGGCAGGTGGCAAGTCAGTGAGATTGCAGAAAATCTCAAGAAAGGCTGTTATCTTGACCTCGATTGTGTGATTGAAGGTTGTATGATGTCAGTCACAGACATTAAACTTGACCAGAAAGTTGTCGAAAACTGGTATGAGTGGGCTCCTGAAAATCTCATCATCAATCCACAACCTGGCAGCAAGTACGAGCAGTACGGCGATGACAACCCAATCGACAACAGAAAAGAACAGTTGTTCAAAGTTACAAGTGCGGTGCCACTCAGTGATTATAGTTATATATCCATAGAAGGTTATTTCACAGGCTTTTACCGCAACACTCCTGAAGATGATGGTTTCTATCATGTCTATACGCCTAAGCAAATAAAAGCAGTCCTTCAGACTGACACCCAAGCAAAATTCAAGCTCATGGATGATATTTACTTGACCGATATAGCTGTTGGGACTTTCTGCAGCACATTCAAAGGCACTCTTGACGGTGATGGTCACACTATCTATGGTAGTCACGATGGAACTCGTCAGAATAAAACTTATCTCTTCACCTATTCTGATGGCGCAATATTCAAGAACCTTAACTTTTATAATATCCGTATAGACAACCGAGACAATCACAATCAGGCAGTCATCACTTCGCAGGCAATGAATGGATGCGTCTTTGAGAACATCACATTTGACAAAATCAGTACATATGTTGGCGGTAAGCACGACAATACAGGTGCTGCTGCTGCCTATGCTACTACAAATTGCACTTTCACGAACATTACCGTCAAAAATAGTGATTTTACAGCAGATAAAAACCAGTCAGGTTGTGTAGTGGGCCATGCCATGAATTGCACCTTCACGAACATCAAGGTAGAACACTGTGAAAGCACTGCGCGTAATGCTTATTCGGGTGGTGTAGCTGGCCGTGCCGATAATTGTACATTCGATGGAGTGGAGGTTCTTAATAGCTACATCCTATCATGGAATCAATATACAGGAGGCATTGCCGGATATTCAAAAGAAACTAAGTTTGAGAACTGTACAATTGACGACCAATCTTTAATTAACGCTGGCCATTCTAATAGCTCCCAAGATGCATGCCTAGGGGGCATTGCAGGATATGCAGAGGGTGGTAATATATATAAATGTATCAACTCAGCTTTAATAGTTGGCGAATATGTTAACCGTGTGGGAGGTATAGTTGGAGAGGCCAAGAATGTTACACAAATTGAGAACTGCCTAAATACTGGTATGGTTGTATTCATTGCAAGTGATGTAGATGATGTCCAGGAGTATTATAGCAAGTACAAGAATAAGCAACTACCATGCATGACCAAATACTATAATGGTAAAGAGTATATAGTGAGAAAAACGGATTTGGATATTAGATTTAATGAGTATTATGGTGGAATTGTAGGCAAGGCAGAATCTGCTACTATCACAAAATGTTCTAATATCGGAAGTATGAACGAGACAGAGTCCACTGGTGGAATTGTAGGCATAGTTCTGGGAGATGTAACTATCAGCGACTGCTTCAGTGATGTTCATTCTCCTTCTTCAGACATTTATGGAATCTTGGCAGTTGATCCTATCGGCGGTAGTCCTAAGATTAAAAACTGCGTCAATGTATCAGGCAAAAAAAGTTGTCCCGACTCTACAAAAGCAACTAATCTTTTTACACCCTCAAATGACTCCAGAAAATTAGCATCAGGCGAGGCTTGGACTATACTTGGCGCTGCTTGGGAACAAAATCTCGGCACAGACGCATATCCTACTCTGGGCAACAAAGGACTCTATCACACTCGCACTGTCAGCAACGAGTACGGCACTGTATGCTTGCCATACCCAGTGCAGTCAGACGATAACATTCGTTACTACACATTCAGCTATGCATATAATTTCGGAGGTGAGGTAGAGTTGAGGTTTGAATATGCTGATTACAAGATTCCTGCTGGCACACCACTCTTGTTCCGAGTTCGCAACACTGGCGAGAACAACTTCAACAATGTCGCAGCTGACAGCTATGAATATGCAAGCAAACCTATTGAGCCAGAAAATGAGGATTTTTCATGGAACAGATGGGACCTTCATGGCACATTTAGTAAGCAAGAGTTCACTGCAACAGCATACGACAAATACTATGTCTCTAATGGCGCTATCAGGAACGCAAACCATACTACTGTCCCAGCATTCCGTGCATACTTCACAGGTCCAAGCATCAGTGATCTGCAGGGCAATGGCGGTAGCGAGGCTCGTGTCCGCATCGTGGTTGAAGACGAGGATGGTACAACATCAATTATCACTCCATCCGAATGGAGCTCCCTCCCTTCACGGGAGGGCTGGGGTGGGTCTTCCTA
>JAGHVC010000026.1 GCA_018064505.1 Candidatus Minthosoma caballi
TAATCTGTATAATCATGTTGATAAAACATAATGTCAACGAGATACGACTGATTTTACTGATATTGCAAAGCGAATCAGTTTAATCCGTATAATCATGTTGATAAAACATAATGTCAACGAGATACGACTGATTTTACAGATATTGCAAAGCGAATCAGTTTAATCTGTATAATCATGTTGATAAAAGACATGCGCAAGGGGTGGATTTCGGTTTTTGTTTTACAACACAAGGGGAGGTAACTTATGATTAATACTTTCAACTATGGATAATCAAGCAATAGAAAAGATTTCGAATGAGCTCATTAGGGCTGGGAAGGATGTAGAGCGTGAGGCAATCCTCTCAGAATTAGAGCAATGTAGAATCACGCCAGATAAGGATATCCCACCGATGCAGTTTCTGTTTCGGATGTTCTGCAAGCCATGTTTCCCTCGTGGTGAACTGGTGGCGATAGCTGGCAAGGCGAAGTCGGGCAAGACCTTCGTGAGCAGCATATTGATGACGCTGTGTTTCAGGAAGGAAGTGTTGACCGTAGAGAGAATTGAGGAGGGAGATTTGCGTGTGTTATGGTTTGACACGGAACAGAGTGAAGAATCGACGCAGGATATTCTCAATCATCGCGTATTGCCGATGATTGAAGAAACAGAAAGCAAAAAGAGCTTCCAAAGAGGAATAAGAGTAAAGAAGAATATACAGAACAGGGAGGAGAGTTCTTCTTCAGCGAAGCGGTCTTACTCTTCTTTGGAGGCATCCGAAGAGGAAAAAGAGGGAAGAAGAGATGTACGAGACATGCTTGATTCTTCTTCAGCGAAGCGGTCTTATTCTTCTTTGGAGGCCATCAAAGATGAAGAACATGAAGAACGAGAGTTTTCCTCTTTGGAAGTGTCCTCATTGTGGTCGAAACTGCGGGAGAGTTTTCACATTTTCAATGTGAGAGCTAAATTCTGGCAAGAGCGAGCACCATTGCTTGAGGCTGCAGTGAGTGAGTATAAGCCTGACCTGGTGATTCTTGATGGCATTCGTGACTTGGTAAATGACATCAATGATGGCGTGATGGCACAGGACACCATCGAGAGACTTATGCATCTGGCAGCAGAGAACAGATGCTGCATCGTGTGCATACTGCACCAGAACAAGTCGTTGGAAGACAAAAACTTGCGAGGATGGATTGGCACAGAATTGAAGAACAAGGCTTTTGAAGTGTATGAGTGTTCGAAGGATGCTGATCGCATATTTACTTGGACACAAACTGACACTCGCAAATATGACATTCTTGACAAACTCAAGTACATTGTTGGAGACGAAGGGATTCCCCAGCTTTGTACAATAGAAAAACTGCTTGAATCTCAAAGGAATGCAGCATTTGTACCAACAAATTCTTCACGGCCTCCATTTGTTGAAGATTATGTGCTCGAAAGAAATGGCAAAAACATCACGATAGATGTCAAGAAGCTGTTTACAGATGCCATACCAGAAGGGGCAGAGATGGACTCTACCCTGCTACAGGAGCTGGTAATGAAAATCTCCAACATCACTTCGTCTAATTTTTACAACAAACAGAAAAACCGAGCACTGAGTGAAGGGATTATCTGCGAGCGCAAGACGCCTCATGGCTGCATAATGTATTCGCGAAAAACGGAAGTAAAGAAAGAGCCGCCTGCACAAGGAAATCTGTTCGAGTCGCCTGGTGAAGCCCCGTTTTAACTTCCCACATACTAGGTACCCCCCTATCGGGGGTACTACGTATGGGAATAAAAACGGCTTCACCACGGCGAAAGTATAAACCTGCAAAACTTTTAATTTTCACTATGACAAGTTGATTTGTTATCGGATTTTAGTTAAGATGTCGAGCCCATGGGGCGATCCTCCACAAAATCGTTCTACAAAGCGAAGAACTTGAGCGTATTTTGGTAAGGATGTTGGTTGAAGATTTTACAATCCAAAACAAAATCTCAAATAAAAATGCGCTCAAATACTTCGCTTTTAAGAGGCATTTTTAGGGGATCGTCGCTACGCTCCTCGACATCAGAACAAAAATCATTTTATAAATCTAAAAATTAGCACATTGTCGAACATGCAAAACTTTTAATTTTCACTATGACAAAGATTACTCACGACATAATGCGGAAGATACGAGAGGTATCGATCCTTGATGTGGCAGATAGGCTGCATGTGGATTATTCGTCGAGGGGAGGGAGATACAGGATGTGTCGATGCTTTATGCATGACGATAGGCATCCGAGTATGTGGATAAAGCCACAGGAGAACAAATGGAGGTGCGAGGTGTGTGCCAAGGGAGGAAGTCATATTGACCTTGTCATGGAACATGAGGGATTGTCGTTTGCAGATGCTTGCCAATGGTTTGTCAGGGAGTTTAATCTTTTCTCGCTCAATGATCATCAGAGATTCTTCTTGCCAAAGAGAAAGAACACGCAAGTACCACGAGGGAACTGCGTGGTAAAACATGACAGCAAAGAGTTTGGCATCATCAGTGATGAATATCTCACTTTATGTCGTGGAACAAGAAACACCTTTTGCCATTCGCTTGTGGAAAATAAAGTTCTCACGGCACAGCAGATGGAGCATGCAGCTGAAGCTTACAAGCTCGGAACAACAAATGACGGAGGTGTGATCTTCTGGCAGATAGATGAAAAACAGAGGGTGCGTGATGGGAAGATTATGTTTTACAAAGAGGACTGTCATCGTTGCAAGATGCGCAAGCCATCATGGGTTAGCTACAGGCTTATTCGAAAAGGAGAGTTGCCTCATGATTGGAAGGGGAAACATTGTTTGTTCGGGTTGCATTTGGTGACGGGGAGGAATTGTAACGATAACAAGGTAATAGCAATTGTGGAGAGTGAGAAGACTGCGATAATTTGTTCGGAGATATTTCCTTGTTCACAAGAGCGGAAGCCTATCACATGGCTTGCTACTGGGGGGATGTCGAACTTGAGCATAGATATGCTTGCGCCGCTTGTGGGGTATAAGGTAATCATCTTCCCTGACACGGATACGGAAGGGAAAACATACAAGCAATGGAGGGAGATTGCAAAAGCGGCACAACAGGTGCTGCATCATGCATTTTATGTGAGCGACATATTGGAGAGGGAAGCCACAATGGAGGAGAAAGAGAGGAAAATTGACATCGCAGATTTCTTGCTTCGGAAACAGTAATTAGAGTGATTTTACTGATAATAATTGGCAATAATTACAAAAATGGCTATGTTTCACATTTTGATTGATAACATACAACAGAACCTGAAAACCGACATGTAAATGAGTTTGTGCGCTTCAGGCGAAAAGAAAAAAAATGAAAAATCCTCACCACCTTTTAAAATTCGAACACGGAACTCACGAAACAAACGGAAAGTGGAGGACAATGGGTTCCGTGCGTTTCGTGGGTTCCGTGTTCGATAAAAAACTGTTTTTGTATAACATAAGTCGACAAGAGCTTACCTTGTTAATCTAATACAATCACACATGTTCTATGCTGCATTATGGTTCGCCAAGAATGGAAATGATTTCCTTGACCTGGGCAGGGGTGAAGGTGCGTTGTTTCTGACAACAAAAGTGGCGGAGCTTTGGATTCATGCTGAACCAGTTCTTCAGTTTGCGATAGGCAGACTGGCCATTAATATCTGGGCTATACAGCAGAGCGAGTTCTGTGCGCCCATAAGTTCGGATCTTAAATTCTTGTTCCATGATATGTATCTTTTTTTCTTCACAAAGATACTGATTTTATTCCACATAATCAAGGATTTAGAGACCAATAATCAACCATAATCAACACTAACAAGCCATAACATGCAATAACAGGAAAGTGCCCTTTCCCAATGTCGTAACTTTGCACAGTGATTCAAAGCAAACCACTTGTGACATACAAGGCAAACGGTAGATGACATTACGAGCAAACATCATGCAGCGTTCAATCAGGACATCTCCCCCTGTCATAGTCATAGTTAATAATTATCTCATACCCATGCATATCCTACTCAATCGCTATTACGGCAACCCAAACATCACAAAGAGCACTTTCACTGCCACGATAGATGGCAAGACTGTGCTGGAGTGCGAGGCACGAGAATCAGCATATTGCGACTACTCCGCCCCATTCCCCCGTCACTCATTCTTCTGTCTCCCTACAGGCATTCATCGCTGTATCATCACCTCTTCCGCAGGCAATCGTTTCTGTCTCCGAGTGGCAGGTGTCAGTGGTCATCGAGGAACAAAGATCTACATCGAGAACTCTGCTGCCCAGCACCACATCAAGGCTGGCCTCTTGGGCTATGCCGATCCTGAGGTGAAGCCCAAATGGAGGCGACTCATCAAGCAAGACGAGCTACGAGAGAGATTCACCGAACTGCTCTCACGACAAATTGGAGAAGAAATCGTTCTGGAAGTACGAAATGAGTCCTGCGTGAGTGAAGATGTATGATTCTACAATTTATTAAAATCACAAATGTCCAAAATGAAATTTTATTGTCGAGATCCATCAATCGTCATCGTTACCCCCTTTGTGCTTAGCGCCTTCTGCTTCGAGCTTCCTTCGTCGCTCTTGCACAAGTCGAGCACTGCACCCCGAACCTTTAGAATCGATACTTAATCGATTCTTCGTCTCATCGTTTTCGTTATCAATTATTAACTTAAAACTTTTCTTCTATGGGAAAAATGACTTATCGTAAGAGAAAGGTAGTTCTCAATTTCAAGGAGGACAAGCCTGAAGTTTACAAGATCGCACAGATCACCCTTCCACAGGTGTCTTATCCAGACCTGCTCGAGGAAATCTCACACGCTGAGAATGTGAACGAGACAGTGACACAAGCTGTCATCACAGCTCTCCTCAACCGTCTCACCCACTACATGGCTTATGGCCACGGCGTGTCACTCGGTTCATTCGGTTCCTTCAAACCATCCTTCCGCAGCATCTGCACCCAGACACTCGAGGATGCTAACGCCAACACCATCAAGCAGAAGATTATCCGCTTCTACCCAGGCAAGAAGCTCCGCGAGATGATCCAGGAGGTCGAGATTGCAGATGCCAAGGCACTGGATATTAGTGAGTAAGTAACGCGTAAAAGAAATAACTTATAGCATTAAACTCAGAGGACTCAGTGTCCTCTGTGTTTAACACTTTATCGTTAAAAATATCCCATTATGATTACAAACAAAACTGATTGGAAACTATGGATACAGATTGTGCTGACTGTCATCACGGCAATAGCCTCTGCCTTAGGCACATCCTGTGCCCTCAAATTCACTTAATTTCTTAATTCTTCATTCCTAATTCAAAAATCCCCCACCCCGCATGGCTCTCCCCATAGAGGGGGAGATGCCCATCGGGCAGAGGGGGGCTTCCTTATGCGTACAATAACACTTATCATCATCCATTGCTCTGCGGTCAAGCCCAACCAGCAATCATCCGCTGCCGACATTGACCGTTGGCATCGAGCGAGAGGATTCACACGCGGAATCGGCTATCACTATGTGATACGCAGAGATGGCTCAATTGAGCCAGGCCGTCCAGAGGAAATCATCGGCGCACACTGCCAAGGTCACAACAAATACTCCATCGGAGTATGTTACGAAGGAGGTCTCGACCTCAACGGCAAACCTGCCGACACGCGCACCGACGCCCAAAAGCGTTCCCTGCGCGCCCTCCTCACCGACCTCCGCAAGTCCTACCCCTCGTCTCTCATCATCAGTCACCATGACCTGAATCCCGGCAAAGCCTGTCCTTGCTTCGATGCAGCTCAGGAATATGCCGACATCAGGTAGCCCCACGACTCGCATGGCATTCACTCCTCACAGAGCCTTCCCCAATTCCTTGTATTGATCATGTCAATAAGGATTCTCCATGCGAGTAAAAACAAAGAATCCTCTCCATGTCAACCATGAAGAGGATTCTTTGTTGTCTTGCCTCCAAACACTCGCCTCACAACTGCCTCGGGAGCAATCCATTTTTCGTAGTACTCATGCACATTTCGTTTTAGCAATTGGGCAAGTTCTGGATCCTTCGACAGCATCAAAACGGCTTCTTCTATTTCCTTTTCGTTTGTCACGCAAATGTAATGCTTATCCTTTTGGAAATCACCTGGCATAACACGAGTCAAAGGTGTAGAGATTATCGCTTTGTTCAGTGCTAAGTATTCGCCAAGCTTCCATCCATGACATCCACATACCGCAGGGGTATTAAATACAAATGCCGAACGCTTGATATTCTTTAAATATCGATTCATTGAGATTCTTTTCATCCACAGTACTCCCTTATATCTTTCCAGGTAGTCCTTATAATTCGGATAATACTTTCTGACTGACTTTGAACCGATATAAAAGAAACCTCCCTCAAACTCTTTCACATATCTCTTGCATGCCATCATGAAAGCATATCGATATCTGTTTGTGGCTCTCACAGTGAAGGGATCATACCATAGCGTATTCATTGAAAACACATAATCCTTATCCTCATCAAAAGAATCAGAATAAACACTATATCTTTTTCTTCTATACAATGTATATAAATACCCTTTCATGAAAAAGAAAAAAGACGGATGCACCTTATCATTCCAATGCCCAAATGCCCTAACATAATTAACAATTCCAAGAATCACCGTGCGAATAGGATTGTCAACACGCACACTGAAATTGGGACCTAAAACAGTCATCTTCTCTCGCTCTGCATCAGGCTCATTCACATTTATCTTTGCGTACACATCACACCAATCATATATCACTTCATCGACATCGGACGCATCATGAACATCAAAAAAATATTTTTTCCCATTAGCAACTAATGGCATTCCTCTCTGAAGCTGCCACTCATCAACTAATGGGAAATCCTTTATAATGTTAAATTTAAGATTGTAACCAGCCCTCTCAATTCCTATAAAATAACAGGAAACATAACTAATCTGAAAACGCGGATCTGCTATTATTGTCATGCTGATTCCACTCGAGAACACAGAGATTTGATAGTCAACTCATCAACTCCTTATACACATCATTATACCCTTCCGCCATCACACTTATATCATACATCATTGCCCTCACCTGGCACTTCTTTCCCACCTCAGCAGCATACTCCTTATCCTCACAACATTTCTTTATCGCCTCCGCGAGAGCTTTATCATCCTCATGTGGCACAAGAATACCATATCCATTCACTATTTCATGCAGCCCATCCACATCACTGGCGATGAATGGCTTGCCCGATGCCATGCCTTCTATTGAAGATAGAGACAATCCTTCGTAATGTGATGACAATACTACTACATCGGCAGTCTTCACTATTGATGGTATATCATTACGAATACCTAAAAATTTCACTCTATCTGCAATACCAAGATCTTTTGCCAATTGTTTGACAATTTCCTCACGCTCACTACCACCACCTACTAGCCACAATTCATATTTCTGCTTTGGCAATCTCGCAATCGCCTTAACCAATGTATCCTGATCTTTCTGTGGACGGAAAGCAGCAACCATTGCAATGATGTATTTGCTTGCTTTGTCTACATCTAATGGCAAAGCCTCCACAAAAGACCTCACATCCACACCATTGTAAACAGTCTTAATCTTTCCACATATACCTTCATCATTTGCCAAATGTTCACGCAAATTCACTTCCGTCTGATCCGAGATGCATATTATATCAGAATACTGCCTATACATCCATTTATCAATCATCTTCCAGTACCACTTTCCTCTTCTCCTATTCGATGTATTATGCTCCGTAGTCACAATCCTCGTTCCCACAAACACATTTGCCATCGCCACAAACATCTGGCAAGCTGTGTTATGCGTATGAACAATATCAAACTGTCTCAAAAAAGGAATCAATCTGAAAACAAACAGCGGATTATACACACTACAATTCTCTCCAAACGAATGTATCTTCACACCTCTCCTCTCCAATTCCTCATAGAACGGAGTTCTCACGCCATCAAACACCAACAACTTAACATCCATTTCTAAGGTTAGAGACGAAAGGTGTGAGGTTAGATAGCCATCCGGATGGCAGCCCTCCCCATAGAGGGGGAGCGGGGAGAGGGTCTTCTTCAACCTCGGCAACAACTCCACCATCAACTTCTCAGCTCCGCCTGTACGAAGAGACGTTATCACATGAAGAATTCTCATTTCTTCGCTTTACCTACTAAAATTGGAAAATGCTTTGCAATAAATAAAGATATTGGCGTCAACAAGCAAACCACCAAAATAGACAACAGAATCGCAATCCAGACATTATAATCATCTAGTGGAACTCCTATTGTTTTCAAAGCGACAAACCTTATAAGATACAAAATCGCGCCATGAAAAGCCAATATTAACATAGACATCTTTCCTGTATTCGCCAAATTAAGTTTTGAAGGCAAACCAAGACATAACAAAGACAATGCAACCGAACCACAACATCCATTCATGTAAGCAAGTATTATACATTGACCACTCTTTACTCCACATACACTTATTGGGCCATTATACAAACTGGAATACCACAGCACAAAAAACAACAGGAACGAAATTATCAATTTCGTCAAAGTGCTCCAACTGCTGATCTTTTCCCAAAATACAGAATTTACGAAAATATTTCCAACAATGTAAAATGGCAATGCGAAAAATGCAGAATCTATAGACCAAAACAAATTGACACTAAAGCATTCTCTTGTTACCCACACAACTAAACAAGAAACACATAAACTAACTAACAATTGAATCCATTTTTTTAATTTTCTCATAAGATAAGCAAACAATCTTACCCAAAACAAAGCAATTAAGAACCATAAAGCGCCATTTGTGAATAATGATATAGAAGTATGATTTAAATACTCACCAGATAATAGACCTATTAATGGCTTCCACAATTTATCTATAAGTGTTGGGTAGCCAAAAAGTTCCGGATGTATAGATATTGTGAATAATCCAACTGGTATAGTTATAATATACAATATGGCATAAGGAATTAATAATTGATAGGTGTTTTTCAAAATAAACTCCCTAAAATTCATCTTTATATTATTTGCAAAAATTCCAGATAAAAAGAAAAACACTGGCATATGGAAGCTATATACATAATTATTCCATACCTCTTCAGCTATAGGAATATGACCAAAAATCATCAATGTTATTGCTATGCCCTTTGCATAATCTATCCAAAAAATACGCTCTTTATTTGTTACTAAGTTCATGACATGATTCTTTTTATTGAGGCTACAGG
>JAGHVC010000043.1 GCA_018064505.1 Candidatus Minthosoma caballi
TGTTTCAATTACGCCACAAAGTTAGTGATTTTTCTCGTCATTCGGTCATTTGGCCGCATTTTGTTCGGTCGTTTGGCGAAATCACTCAAAAGTGAGGAATAATGGTTACAATTCCATGTCACCTACCATAATGAGTTTGTGTCTATCATAATCCGAGAGGGATTTGTACTTTTCGTTTCGCATAACTTTTCTTGCAATCTAACGCAATGCACATGAACTTTTCTTGAAAATCAAGGAAATGAATCAAGCATTTTTGATAAATAATGAATTTCACCAATAACTCTTCACTCTTCATTTAACCCATCTAATTTACTGACAGATAATAAGATGTTAGCATGAAGAGTGATAATGCACTCTTCATACACTCTTCATGCACTTAATCAATAGAATGTCAAGTTGATACAATGCCATGATGAAGAGTGAAGAGTCGTTTCATTTCTTTGCGATTGAGAATTTAAGCAATTACTCGTCACTCTTCACCAGCATGATGTATATCTTTGAATATCTGCAAGATACAGCGGTGAAGAGTGTGTGATGACTCTTCACTCACTCTTCACCACGCCAAATCTCAGAATATCAGTACGATACGAGGCATCGGTGAAGAGTGACGAGTATTTTTCATTTCTCTACGATTCAGATTCTATTCAAGCAAACTCTGCATAGCTAACCCAAGCAGGACTTCCTCTCAGTAAGTGTAAGCCAAAGCTGTAATAGCAAAAGACAAGGTCATTAGTATAAGTCTTTATTCATGTCGCTTGAATACTTTTATTCATGCCGTACGAATACTTTTATTCATACCGCTTGAATGTTTTTATTCACAACCTATGAATAAAAGCATTCACTTCAAAATGTATGGTACTGATTTTAGTTGACACATTCATTGTTAATACTGCTCAGGTTGACACTTGCCTTGAATGCGTCCTGATTTAGTTGACAGCACCTCGCGGTTAGCACTGAAAAAGTTGATACCTATGCTTTCGAGGACATAGTAGGGTACGCCTTCCTGTAGAGTAATTATCTCTACCAACAATAAAGCAACCATCACAGACCTAATACTTTATGAATATCATTTTATGATTGTTTTTCTTGCTCATTATAGAAGAATGCACTATCTTTGTCACAAAATCAGACGAATACGAACTATCCTTTTGAGATGAAAAACCAGATCTTGTTCACCATAGCATTCTTCTTACTGCTTTCTGTGTCAAACCGTACATTTGCACAAAGCATTTCATTCACATGGGAGGATTTTGTTGAGCAAATGGCTGATGAAAATGACGAGGAATACAGCGTTGATCCTGAACTGTTTGAGCAGTTGCTGGAAATGCACTCGCATCCGCTCAACATCAACACAATCAGTAAAGAGGATTTGATGGTTCTTCCTTTTCTTAGCGAAAGAAAAGCTGATGACATCATTGCTTATGTGCAATCAAATGGCGAGATGGCTTCTCTTGGAGAGCTGATGTTCATCAATAGCATCAGCAAGGAGGACAGAGACAAACTACGCTTGTTTATCACGGCTGAGCCTGTCATCGTGAAAGAACATGTTCCATCATTGGATAAATTGCTGAAATATGCCTCACATGAAGCTGTGATGAGGAGTGACATTCCTTTCTACACAAAAGCAGGATATAGGCAATACGCTGATAGCGTGTTGATTGAATCGCCTAACAAGGTGTATCTCGGCAATCGTTTTCATCACTCTTTCCGTTATTCGCTTTCGAGCATGAATCGCATATTCGCTGGTGTGCAGATGGATAAAGACGCAGGCGAGCATGGGGTGGATCACTGGGCATGGTATGCGATGGTGAAAAACCTTGGCGTGGTGCATCGAGCCATCGTTGGCAACTACCGAATCAGTTTCGGACAAGGTCTTGCCATCAATACTGCTGCTAAATTTGGCAAGATGATGATGCTTAGCCAAACGGGGCGCATGGATGCTGGCATTTCGAAGCATTCGTCCACAGCGGAGTATGGTTTTCTGTCGGGCGGCGCTGCCACATTGCGAGTGGGAGGTGTGCTTGTTTCTGCATTTGCCTCATACCGCAAAGGCGATGGCACCTACCGCAACGATTCGCTGGGAATGTCGTCGCTAAAAACTGACGGATTGCACCGCACTCAGCTGGAGGCGAGCAAGAAGGGGAATCTGGGAATAACAAACATCGGGGGTAATGTGCACTGGGGCAATGGCATAATGCAGGCATCTGCAACGATTGTTGCTACTCATCTCTCTGTTCCTTTAGCCCCTGCACACAACACAAACAGCACTCTGTACAGATTGTATAATGCTCAAGGGGATGATTTTGCCGTGGCGAGCATTGCTTACGGATTGCGCCTCAAGAGCATTGCTTTTACAGGCGAGACTGCCTTGAGCAATGCCGAGGGTTTTCTGAATGCGGAAACAAACACCAGGGATGGTCGCCAAACGGGTTGGGCTACTCTCAACACTCTGCGATGGCAAATGAATAGCAGCAATGCCCTCACCATAATCGGCAGAATGTATGGAGCTAAGTTCGTGAGTCTCAACGGCAAAGCCTTTGGTGAGAACTCTGCTGTGCAAAACGAGCAAGGCATTTTCGTGGGTTGGTCTTCTCGCTGGCTGAGACATATGAAAATAGACACTTATGCTGACTGGTTCCATTTCCCTTGGCTGAAATATCAAGTGAGCAACAAATCGTACGGAATGGAAGGAATGGCTCAGGCAGAGTACACACCTAGCAACTGCGTGACTCTGCTGATGAGGTATCGCATCAAAACTAAAGAGCGTGACTACAGCTATGTGATTAACAATGATAAACTGACTCAGCTGCGCTATAAAACGAATCAGAACTTCAAGCTGCAGCTAAACTGCGCTGTTGCACAACAGCTCTCACTACGCACACAACTGACGGGGGTGTTCACACACTTTGAAGAAAAGGATGAGAAGGGTTTTTCCATTGCAGAAAACATACGCTGGCAACATCAGTCGAGCAAAACTCGCTTAGATTTTGGCATTGCTTATTTTGACACTGACAGCTATGATGCCAGAGTGTATGCATACGAACCTTCACTGCTCTACTCGTTCGGTTTCACATCTTACTATTACCAGGGTATTCGTGCCACCTTGCTTGCCAGCGTGCCGATCGTGAAAGACAGCCTCTTTCTTACGGCAAAACTTGGGGCTACACATTATTTAAATAAGGAGACGATAGGCACTGGCCTTGAACAGATTAATGCTAATCATCGCGAAGACTTGCAGGTGCAGCTTCGATGGAAAATGTAATTGACGAAATGAATACTGACGATTTGCTTCTGCGACTCGAAAGCCGAGGCGTGAAACCTACTGCCAACAGAATCTTGGTGCTGAAGGCACTGTCGCAACAGAGCCATCCCGTGAGCATGGCTGAGATTGAGGATAGAATTGTGACTCTTGACAAGTCGAGCATCTTCAGGGTGCTTTCTCTTTTTCTGGCTCACGACCTTGTGCATGCCATCGAAGACGGCAGCGGGAGCTTGAAGTACGAGCTGTGCATGGGGGAGCATGAGCACACGGTGCATGATCAGCACATACATTTCTATTGCGAGACTTGTCACCAAACTTTCTGCATCGAGGCTATCCCTGTGCCTATTGTGGAGCTACCTGAGGGGTTTGTGCCTCATGCCATCAACTACATCGTAAAGGGTGTGTGTCCTAAGTGCCAGAGGGGATGAGGGGGTGCATTGCCCAATAGACTGCTATTCCTGCTAAATAGCCTATCAGCACTCGCCAGCTGATGTGGCGAAGATACCATCCAAAGGTGACGCCTTCTAATCCCATCACTACTACTCCAGAGGCTGAGCCTATCACGAGAAGGCTGCCTCCTGTGCCTGCGCAATAGGCAAGCAATTGCCAGAATGTGCCGTCTTGGGCATAGGGCTGCAAGCTGTCTGCTACTGTGGCTGTCTCTACGGGATACATTGACATTGCGCTTGCTACGAGCGGAACATTGTCTATCACCGCCGACAGCATGCCTATTATCATATCTACATAGTACACGCTGCTAACGCTCTCCCTGAGCCATGTGCCTAAGTGGGCAAGGATGCCTGTTTCTTCTAAGGCTCCGACTGCCAGCAACACGCCTAAGAAGAACATCAGAGTTGGCATGTCTATCTTCTTGATCACATTGGACAGACGCACTTCGTCGTAGTCTCTGCTTAGGGATTGAGGCACATAGACAAAGGATACTTCTGTGACTATCCACACTATCGACAGCACACCCATCACTCCGACAAATGGGGGTAGGCCTGTGACGGAGCGGAAAAGAGGCACTGAGAGCAGGCCTGCTATTCCGACCACCAACAGGACTATTCTGTAAGAAGCGGGCATTGCCTCGCCTGCTGAGTGCCTCATCTCCACTTCTTCTGTCATACGGCACACTGCTGGCTTCACCACAGGCAAGACGAGCAGAGTGGGCAAAATCACGAATGTGAGCGCTGGAAGGATCAGGCTTTTCATGAGGCCTATGGTGCTCACGCTGCCATGTATCCAAAGCATGATGGTGGTCACATCGCCAATGGGGGAGAAGCAGCCTCCTGAATTGGCTGCGAGAATCACCATGCTGGCTAACAGCCATCGCTGGGATGTGTCGGCCACAAGTTTGCGGAGCACCATCACCATCAGCATGCAAGTGGTCATGTCGTCAAGCACCGACGATAGCGCAAAGGTTAGTCCCACCGTCTTGAGAAGCAGTATGCGCGAACTGCGCGACTGCATCTTTCGAGTGATGAAATGGAAGCAACCATTGGTGTCAAGCACTTCTACTATCGTCATGCTGCCCATGAGAAAGAGCACCGTCTGCATGGTGTCGGCAAGATGCTGGAGAAATGACATCCCCGTCTCATCTTTTGCACCAATCACCAGCACTGACCAACTCACTACTGACATCAGCAGCGCTAATGCTGCCTTATTCACTTTCAGCACGCTCTCGAACGCAATGCCTAAATATCCTATCAAGAAGATTGTTATTACTGCACATGTCATAGAGTGTTCACGGCTTTTTTGAATCAAGATGAAGGATATGGACTCCGAGCAATGCCAGCATCACGCCTAATGCGACGGTGGCGAAGAGCATTGCACATGGACGAAACGGAATCGCGAACGATAGCACGATTAGGCTCACTCCTAATGCTATCTGCAGCCAGGCTACGCCCGCTTCTATTTTTGATAGTTTCATTTCTCTTTTGTTTTTTTTGATGAATTGACACTTTTGCCTAAAACATACGCTTGTTGACGCTGCAAATTTCGATGTTTGTCTTTATGCCTCATGCTTTTTGCTCTTCGAAGATGGTATCTAAGAATTAATGATGCTTATATGCTGGCGGTGATGGGCGTTGCCTGTCTCTCCCATGAATGCGGTTTTGGTTCTCTTTTCCCTCTCCTTCTTGCATGCCCATGACAGAAAAATGCTTTGTTGCTTTCGCATTACAATGTTTTTGCGTACTTTTGCACAAAGTTGTACAATTATTATTTTTCACAACCTGCTTATGACGGAAATCATTACGAGTGCACAGAATCAGAAGGTGAAGAAACTGCTGGCTTTGCAGCAGAAGTCTTCGGAAAGACGCAAGGAGGGGCTCTTCGTGGTGGAGGGGCTGAGGGAGCTGCAACACTGCATAGAGGGAGGCTTCGATGTGGACACGGTGTTTTACTGCCCTGCCATTCTCGGCATTGAGGATGGGGAGGCGCTGCCTGTGGCGCTGGCTGAGGGCACAAGGTGCGTGGCGCTGGCTGAGGGGGTGTATGACAGGGTGGCTTATCGCGGCGGCACTGAAGGTATTATTGCCGAAGTGAAAGTGAAGGAAAGAACGCTAAACGACCTTTCCCTAAGCGAGAATCCGCTTATCGTAGTGCTTGAGAGCGTGGAGAAGCCTGGCAATCTGGGGGCTATACTGAGAAGTGCTGATGCGGCTGGTGCTGATGCGGTGATTGTGTGCGATCCGCTGACAGATTTGTTCAATCCTAATCTGATTAGGGCTTCGATTGGGGGTGTGTTTGGCGTGCAGACGGTGGCGTGCAGCTCGGAGGATTGCATCGGGTTCTTGAAATCGAGGGGGATTCAGATTCTCACGGCGCAGTTGCAGGATTCGCACCTCTACTACAACACCGACATGAGGCGGGGCACTGCCATTGTGATGGGCACTGAATCGACGGGACTCACTGACGCATGGCGCAATGCTGCCGATGCTCACATTCGCATTCCTATGCTTGGCCAACTCGACTCGCTGAATGTGTCGGTGTCAACTGCTATTCTTTTGTTTGAGGCTGTGAGGCAAAGAGTGAAAATGATAAATGAATAATGAGGAAATGAGGGGGTGAGGTAATGAGGGGTGAGAAGATGATTGTTTTGATATATGC
>JAGHVC010000125.1 GCA_018064505.1 Candidatus Minthosoma caballi
ATGGTACACAACAAATTTAAAGGTTTGGGCATAGCCCTCATTACCCCATTCACAAAAGAGGGCGCTGTTGACTACACTGCGTTGCGCCGACTCCTTGACTATCAGCTCAATAATGGTGTTGATTTTCTGTGCATACTTGCTACAACAGGTGAAACCCCTTGCTTGTCAAAAGAAGAGAAGCTTGAAATTAAGAACCTTGTAGTAGAAAAGGTACAGGGACGCATTCCTATTCTCATGGGGTGCGGTGGCAACAACACGGCTGCAATTGTAGAAGAGCTCAAGACTGGCGACTTTACAGGTGTGGATGGTATCCTTTCTGTATGTCCTTACTATAACAAGCCATCACAAGAAGGCCTTTATCAGCATTTCAAGGCTATTGCAGAGGCAACTTCTCTTCCTGTTGTTCTTTATAATGTTCCAGGACGCGTTGGCGTGAACATGACTGCGGAAACAACTCTTAGACTTGCTAATGATTGCGAGAACATTGTTGCAATCAAGGAAGCTTCGGGTAATTTTACTCAGATTGATGATATTATAAAGAATAAGCCTGATAATTTTGATGTGATTTCTGGTGATGATGGTATCACATTCCCTCTTATTACTCTTGGAGCAGTAGGTGTTATTTCTGTAATAGGCAACGCTCTTCCAAAAGAATTCTCGCGCATGGTGCGTCTTTCCCTCAATGGGGACTACAGTAATGCTCTTACTATTCACCATAAATTTACAGAGTTGTTCAAGCTTCTCTTTGTTGACGGAAACCCTGCTGGCGTTAAAGCAATGCTTAATGCTATGGGGCTAATCGAAAATGAGCTCCGATTGCCTCTCGTTCCATCACGCATTTCTACAATGGAGAAGATTAGCGCAATAATTAAGGAACTGAATATTAAATGCTAAGTGTTTTCTTTGAAAAGGAAAAATAACAAAGGAAATAAATAGAAAAAGAGTCAGCATGCTGACTCTTTTTTTCGTTAATGATATTTGAACTATAGGCCATGATTTTTATATGGAGTATTGAAGTTCTTTGTTATTGGATGTCCAATATGCTCATAGAAATTAAGTTGGTAGTCTTCTTCACTTTTATATACGATAGCAATGCTATCTATTGAAAACTCAAGATTCGTTAGAAAGTATTTATATCTATATTCTCTAACAGCTTTGTGAATATTAGCGAGTTTCTTTTTGTTTATTGCTTGTTGAGGAGCACCATATTTGTCAGAACTTCTTGTCTTAACTTCGACAAAATGAATGACATTGTCTTTTCTTGCAACAATGTCAAGCTCGCATCCGTAGTGAAGATTCCAGTTGTGGTCAAGGATTATGAATCCGTTTTGTTGCAGGTATAAAGCAGCAAGCTCTTCTCCGTTTATACCCAGTTCTTTTGCATTCTTGTTGTCTTGGTTCCTTTTCTCTTTTTGAAGTTTTATTTGTTCATCAACTTCTTGTTGTGAATAGGAATGACCATTTGACGAAAGATGATATACTGAAATGCCTTGATTGGATAAAAACTTGCCGATGACAGAATATCTTATGCTTTTTTTGTGTTGGTTCTCATTATCTATGATGAGAATTATGAACCCTTTATTTATACCATTTTGCAATCTTTTAAAAGCATTGAGATAATGTTCGTCTTTGATATATTTGCTATAAATGATTTTTCCTTTTTTGTTTAGCACATGAGGCAATGCGATGCCAAAGCTGTCACAAAAAGGTAAGTAGTGAATGCTTGAGTCTTTTAGGTATTGTTGTATTGCCTTTTGTGAATAGAATCCAGGAAGGTTTGCTATGTGCGTGTCCCTGATATCTACAATGCAATCTATTCTAAATGACTTTATTATAGAAATAAAGCATTCACTACTTAACCCGTTAAGTCCTAATGTGTATATAGAGCGGTTGTTCATTACCACCACTTCATGAGGTTACGCAGATAAGCAGTAAGTTCGCCTGCCATTTTCTCGTGCTGCCAATAGCTTGGATGCCATGAGGCGCCAAAGCCGAGGTCGCCAGTTTGAGGGGCGAAATCAAAACGGTAAACCTCCTTGTCGCCAGCATTGTGTGCATCAGCAACTGCAGTGTCCATCGCTTTCTTTGCCATTGGCAGATCCTCTTCTCCTCGCATCATTGAGCCACAGAGGAAAACAATCTTAGCATTTGGATAATGCTCGCGCACTTGCTTGTAAAGGTTCTTGTAGCCTTTGAGTAATAAGTCATAGTCAGCTCCTGTTGTGCTTGTGTCATTTGTGCCAAGATTGATACAAACTACTTGCGGAACGAAATGAGAGAAGTCCCACTCATACTTGTTGTCGTAAAGCAAAGTGTGAGTGTACTCAGTGTTCATGTTAATCTTGTCACCAGACTTTGGACCATTATAGTTACGGTAAACCCCAATGCCAGAACGAGCAACTGTGATGTGAACAGCATCAAGATTGCGAGCTGTGCGTGCAGCGTATGTATAATAATGATTTGCCGTTTCTTCCTGGTATGGTGCAGATGCTTCTGTTGCTTCTACTCCGTATCCGCATGTGATGCTGTTTCCAATAAACTCAATTCTGCGTTTTGGCAATGTAGGAGCAGGAGCAAGTGAATGGTCTTTGTCAACGATAAAACCTCTAAACTCAGGTCGCATATCATATCCTTCACTAATGTACATCAGTTTTACTTGGTGAGTACCTTCTGGAAGTGCTGTCGCAAGGCTTACAATTGAGTCGCGCTCAGAGTTAAACGCAACTTTGAAAGCTTCACCATTATCGATCTGAGCCATGAAATAACCACTATGTGGCTTAGCAATCATCTTTAGTGATGTGCCTGTGAATCCAGAACGAATCTGTACTCCTGGGTAAGTGAAAAGTGGAGAGTCAGGATTGTCAAAAACAATTCGGCCAACATACTGAATGTTGCTGTCAGATGCTTTGACTACTGTGCCAAATGGGCTAAGCGTTTGTGCTGCTGCAGATGCAGAGACGAGCAGAGCTGCTGCAATTGAAAGAATCTTATTCATTATTTTTTATTTGTTGTTTTCTTTAATCTAATTACATTGAAAGAGTAGGCTGGCAATTCTAAGTTTGTTTCCAACTTGATTGTTTTTGTTTCAGGAGCCTTGATGTCTCTGTCATTTTCATTGCCACTAATGCTTGATAATACGACATTATTAGTGTCATATTCATTGAAACTGCTAGCAGAGAATGATATATTATTGTTGACAGGAATAGCGTTGACAATCTTTATGATAAGGTCACCTGTTGCTTTGTCAGCCACAACGGAAGCTTTCACCCTCTTGTTGATTTCCGATTGCAATCGTCCATCTGCGGGCTTGCCTCCTGTGTTGTTTTGACGAATATCATTAGCATGCAGCGAGCTATAAACATACTCATTGCCAGCATTCTGCCCGCAGAGCATCTGGACATAGTAATTTGGTGTAGGCTTTACTTCTGTGTTGTTAAAATAAATCAAATCGGGATTCCATTGCGTGTGCCCTTCTTTAGCGAGGAGTGGGGCATAACTAGACATTACCACAACATCAGCATTGCGTTCTACATTAGTTATGTGTATAGCTTCAGCTAAAGCATTGCTTAGGCGATTACCCTTTGATGCCCACTCGCCTAGGTAAACCTTAGTTCCTGTGCGGTCATACTTGTCGTAAAAATCTTGATGATTCAAATACCAGCCAACAGGGTTGTAATAGTGCTCATCAACGATTGGTATATTCTGTTTCTTTGCTTCTTTCCAACCATATTCATAATCAGAGCCTTCCCAGAATGGGCCAACAGTACCAACAACTGTAATCTCTGGATGAGAAGCTTTTATTCCATTGTAAAGGAATGTGAATCTTTCGTTGAATGTATCACCAAGCAAGTCTTCATTTCCTATGCCCAGATACTTGAGATTGAAAGGTTTTGGATGTCCTGCTTTTGCTCTGATTTGAGCAAGTTTTGATGTTTTTGCATCTCCATTGGCCCATTCAATCAAGTCAATTAATTCTTGCAAGTAAGACTCCATTGTGAGTGGCTTACCATTGTAAGAATATGGAGAAGGCAGCCCGTTAAGATCCTTCTCGAAAGGAATGCCTCCTTGCTGTCCATGTCCTTCTCTGCTGGAATTTTGACAAGGGACACCAGCTGCTAATACAGGAAGCGGAGTTGCGCCAATATCTTCGCAGAACTGGAAATATTCATAGAATCCGAGTCCTCTTGTTTGGTGATAATTCCAGATGTTGAAATCAGATTGTCTTTCCCACAAATCACCAACAGTTGCCTGCCAATGATAAATGTTGTTAATGCCATTGCCATGAGTTAGGCATCCACCAGGGAATCTCACAAACTGAGGCTTAATATCGGCAAGAGCTTGTGCTAAGTCTTTGCGCATGCCATTTTCTCTCCCTTTGAATGTGTCTTTTGGGAAAAGAGAGACAAAATCGACACAAAGTTCTCCTAATGACAAAGGTTCTATTGCAAGTTGTGCCTTATCTGTTGTAGATGAAGCTGTTAATGATGTTTTTACTTGCTTCCATTCTTTTGTTGCGCTAACTGTTGACGAGGCTATAACTTTTCCATCGCTAATGAGAGAAATCTTAGCTTTTCCTGCTCCTTTGAGGAATAATGAAAGATTGTATTTTTGACCAGCCACAACAGCAATGCCATCCCAACCTTCATTTATTAATTTGCCGCCTAATTTGTCTTGTGATAAAACGGCATAATTAGGATTGTTTTTGTGGATAGGATTTGTGTTTTCAATCTTGGCATTGATGCCTTCACATTTCCATGCTGTCATAGAATTCCATCCACCGTGATCTTTGCTATTATATTCAAAATCTCTGTTTTGAATGAGCTCAGCGTACAATCCACCATCAGCAGAATAATTAATGTCTTCAAAGAATATTCCAAAAAGCTCAGATGAAATATCTTTGCGGTTATTTACATTGATACTTAAGGTTGAATGAATAGCGTCTTTTCCTTCTAAAGCTTGTAAGCGAATGCTCTCGCCCTGTCTTTCGCCATCAAGTATTGCTGCATCTGCTTTTGCCTTCAAATATTCAATGATAGAGTATGGAACTTTTATAATATTGTCCTTGCTTTCTTGTTCAAGCTGTTTCTTTTTTGACGCATATTCTGCATCTGTGAGATAAGGATAATCTTGTGGTTTCCATGTACATAAATCGACAGATTCTGTTTTCGCGAACTGATGAATGTTGTCGCCAAGCATGAATTCCGCATAGAATTTCTTGCCATCGTATCTAAGCACAGGTGAATACATTTTCTTTTGGCTTCCCCATGCTCCAAAGTCGCTTGAGAACAATTGCTTATCTACAGGAATCCATGTTTGTTTGTCTGCAGAATACGCAGCTCTCAAACCACCAGTTGGCCCATTGTATATGGATTTAACATACACAGAGTCAGGATGATTTGCTTGTGCAGTTACTGCTGTTGCGGCTATTGCTGCTGCAATAAGATAGTTTTTCATCGGTATTTAGTTGTATTTTATTATTTAACTGTAAATGTAGTGGATACAGAACCCATTGAAGAATATTCAATGTATGGTTTGTTGCCAGCATATGCTGCCATTCTGCTTGGTTGTACTGTGAGAGTGTATTTCCCTGGCTCTTCTGGGGCATTAAACTTGAATTCGTGTGAATCGACAGGTCCTAGTTCAAAAGATCCAGAAGCGTCTTTTGAGGCTGGGGAAGTGCTATATCCGTATGTCCCTTTAATATAGCTACCTGCATCTGCAAAAGTCAATGTTGCTTTTACTGTTTCGCCAGGAGCGTATGTGCTTGACGATAAAGTCAGTTCTTTGAATTTAGGGAGATTTGATGTAGCTTCGTCATCTTCACATGAAGTGAAAATGCAGCATAACGACATAAGGATAGTTGTAAGTACAAATAAATTCTTCTTCATAATTTGAATGTATTAAGTATATTTTCTTGCAAAGTTATTGCTTTTTTTATAATAATGAGTAACTTTGCCACATAATTTAAATAATTTAAGAATATGTTTAGCGGTATCGTCGAAGAATTTGCAACAGTTGTTGCTATTGAAAAAGAGCAAGAAAACATGCATTTCACGCTGACTTGCTCATTTGTTGATGAATTGAAGATAGATCAAAGTGTCGCTCACAATGGTGTATGCTTGACTGTTGTGAAGATATTTGATGGTAAATATGTTGTTACTGCCATGAAAGAAACCTTGATGAAGTCAAATCTAGGCTTGCTAAAGGTGGGTGATAAAGTGAATGTCGAGCGTTCTATGATGATGAATGGCCGTTTGGATGGCCATATTGTTCAGGGACATGTTGATCAGACAGCAGAGTGTGTGGAGAAAATAGATCAGCAAGGAAGCTACACTCTCACATTCAAATATGCTTTCGATAGAGAGATGGCAAAGAAGGGCTACATGACAGTTGACAAAGGCAGCGTAACAGTGAATGGCGTGTCTCTAACCGTATGCAATTCTCAGGACGATTCTTTCCAGGTAAATATCATTCCATACACATACGAGCATACAAATTTCCATCAGATTGAAGTAGGCACAAAGGTGAATCTTGAGTTTGATATTATTGGTAAATATATTGCTCGTATTCAGTCTTTTAATTAGAATACATGAAACAACTACTTTTAATCCTTCTTTTGCTTGTTTCA
Organism: Candidatus Minthosoma caballi; assembly: GCA_018064505.1. GTDB lineage: Bacteria > Bacteroidota > Bacteroidia > Bacteroidales > Bacteroidaceae > Minthosoma > Minthosoma caballi. Next base: position 6,629 of record JAGHVC010000125.1, read on the forward strand.
CATGTGTCTAATGCTCAGCAGAAGATACTTAATGTGATAGGTGATTCAAATGTAGCTAACCATCGTTGTCCGAAGGAAGAGACATGGCATTACAAAATGGCGCAAATGATGGGATTGGAGTATAATAATTATGGCAGGAATGGATCATGCATCGCATTTGACAGAACGCATGATGGCAAGTATAATTTTGGGCCTGCCATGTGGGTTCGCTATGCCGATATGAATCCAAATGCTGATTATGTTCTGATAGTTGCAGGGCATAATGATGCAGACAAAGTTAAAGATAATCCTGACTCGCTGAAAATGTTTTGTGATTCGTTAGACACAATGCTTAATGGCATAAAAAAGCATTGTCCGAAGGCAAGAATAGGATTTGTTTCACCCTGGTATGTGGATAGGGCAGGATTTGTTCAATTGTGCAGAGTTATAAAGAAGATATGTAAACGGCATCATGTGCCTCTTCTGATGAACTATTCGGACAAATGTGTGATTAAAGTTCGTGATGAAGCATTTCGAAAGAAGTATTTCCAAACAGCTAATGATAATGCGCACTTAAATGATGAGGGGCATAATATTTTCCTTCCTGTTGCAAAAGAGTGGTTTGAGAAAAAGGTAAAGTGACGCGTAACGGACACTTTAAGCGAAATGATTGATTGTTTTTCTTCGTTTCGCTTTGTTCTTCAATACGCATTTAAGATGTAATGGAAGCCATATGTATATGGCGTACCTTGGTACTTGCGCATGGAATGCCTTGACACTCATGCACGGAATGCCTTGACACTTGCAAGCGGCACAAGGCAGGCTTTGAGAATACGAACGAGGTGGAGATTCGACTTTGTTTGAAATATTGAAAATGATGTGCAATAGTTGCCTTTTGTCTTCGGATAAATATCACTCATATTTGCAGTTTGTGTGCAAAAAAGCAATTCAAAGCGGCAGATTTCTTATTAAATTATAAGTCATCTGCCGTTTTTATGTTCATTTTGTTTTTGTATCTCATATTTAAATTGTAATTTTGCATCACTTTTGCCTTTCTCATAGACATGGGAGAGGTGTTTTGTCGTCAAATATTGTATATCGCGACAAGTAATTTTGCAAATAAAAAGACTCTAACATAGATATGAAAAATCAGTTACGCAGTGCTGTATGCACAGAAGGACGCCGTATGGCTGGAGCCCGTGCTCTTTGGGTAGCCAATGGCATGAAGCGTGAGCAGTTTGGTAAGCCAATAATTGCTATCGTAAATTCATTCACTCAGTTTGTTCCAGGCCACACACATCTTCATGAAATTGGTCAGATTGTGAAGGCAGAGATTGAAAAGCTAGGTTGCTATGCAGCTGAGTTTAACACAATCGCCGTGGATGATGGTATTGCAATGGGACACGATGGTATGCTTTACTCGCTTCCTTCTCGCGACATCATTGCAGACTCTGTTGAGTATATGGTGAATGCTCATAAGGCTGATGCCATGGTGTGCATTTCTAACTGTGACAAAGTTACTCCTGGTATGCTTATGGCTGCTATGCGTCTCAACATCCCAGCAGTGTTCGTCAGTGGAGGCCCTATGGAGGCAGGTAAGGTGAACGGCGAGAATGCTGACCTCATTACTGCTATGATCAAGGGAGGCGACCCAACAGTTAGTGACGAGGAACTTGAGGTGGTTGAGCACAGCGCTTGTCCTGGTTGCGGTGCTTGCTCGGGCATGTTCACAGCAAACTCAATGAACTCTCTCACAGAGGCGCTTGGTTTCTCTCTCCCTGGCAACGGCTCAATTCTTGCAACTCATGTTAATCGTATTCAGCTCTTTAAGGATGCTGCTAAGATTATCGTGAAGAATGCATTTGCATACTATCAGGATGGTGATGAATCTGTTCTTCCACGCTCAATCGCTACTCGTCAGGCATTCCTCAATGCAATGACACTAGACATTGCTATGGGTGCATCAACAAATACTGTGCTTCATCTCCTTGCTGTTGCTCAGGAAGGTGGGGTAGAATTCAAGATGTCTGACATCGATGCTCTCTCACGCAAGGTGCCATTCCTTTGCAAGCTTTCTCCAAACTGGCAGAAGTATTCTATTCAGGAGGAGAATCGTGCAGGTGGTATTCTTGGAATCATGGGCGAGCTTGCTAAGGGCGACCTTCTCGACCTCACTTGCAAGCGTGTAAACGGTGCAACTCTTGGCGAGGATATCAAGAAGTACAGCATCACTGGTGAGACAATTGACCCAGAGGCTGATCGTATTTATCACTCAGCTCCAGCTGGTAAGTTCTCTACAAAGATGGGTTCACAAGACACTCGTTGGGAGTCCCTTGACACAGATCGTGAGAACGGCTGTATCCGCGACATTGAGCACGCCTACACTAAGGATGGTGGCATGGCAGTTCTCTTCGGCAACATAGCACAGGATGGTTGCGTAGTGAAGACTGCTGGCGTTGCTCCTGAGCTTTGGCACTTTGAAGGCCCTGCAGTTGTGTTTGACTCACAGGAAGATGCATGTGAAGGCATCCTGGGAGGTAAGGTTAAAAAGGGTGATTGCGTAGTTATTACTCATGAAGGTCCAAAGGGTGGTCCTGGCATGCAGGAGATGCTTTACCCTACATCATATATTAAGAGTATGCACATGGGTAAGGAATGTGCTCTCATCACAGATGGTCGTTTCTCTGGTGGCACATCAGGTCTTTCTATCGGCCACATTTCTCCAGAGGCAGCTTCAGGTGGCAACATTGGAAAGATTAAGGATGGCGACATTATTGTTATCGATATTCCTAGTCGCTCAATCAATGTGAAGCTTACAGATGAAGAACTCGCTGCTCGTCCTCAGCAGCCATTGAAGAGAAACCGTGTGGTTTCTAAGGCTTTGAGAGCTTATGCACAGAGTGTGGCAAGTGCTGATAAGGGAGGCGTAAG
>JAGHVC010000157.1 GCA_018064505.1 Candidatus Minthosoma caballi
ATCTAAGATAATTGATAAATCAATGCTTTGAGTACAAAATCGCTGAATACAAGCTATTAATTCTTAGTCCTTTTGCATTTGCAGAAAAAGACACTTTATCATCTTTTTGTTTTTCCAAAAATAGCATGCTTAATGTCGTTTCGACGCTCGAAGGCATCAAGAAGGCCTGAAACATAATTAATGCTTTCTTGCTGATTCCACCCTCTTTGCTTAGCATACTCTCCTACAATCATAGCACTAACCTTCCTGTCGTGAGTTAATCTCATCATATTCTTCAAGCATTGTTTCTTCGACGGATTGTCAACAAAATGCGTACGATTGATATCAATTACGAAAAAATGAATAGAGCCATCACCACATCTCTCATAAAGAATATTGCTAAGATTCAAATCTCCATGCAAGATTCCCGCAAAGTGCATTCTTGCAATAAATGCAGAAAGCTGTGGCACAAAATAATTCAGTGTTGACAGCAAATTTTCTTCATCTTTACATATAAAGCGACAATCAGGCAACGAGCATTCTTCTGTGACAAGGTAACACTGCTTCAACAAACCGCCCTCTTTCTTTTCAAAATATGCTATTGGCTTAGGGGTATCAATGCCTTTCTCCAAAAAACTGAAAGCATATTCGTAAGCACGCTTTGCTTTTGATACGAAAAAGGTTGAATAGCATATCCGCTGAAGCCACTTCATACGCCCAAAGCGCTTCACGATCATAACATGCTCATCTCCTTTTTCGTCAGAGAGAACCATGCGTTTGATGACATTGCGTCCAGAGTATATCACATCTCCTTCCTTATCAAACAATTCCGGAATACTATTTATCTTATCTTGCAATGACATATAGCATCAGTCATTTTCCAAATGTTCTATAATATTATCTGCAACTCGCTCCCAGTCAAATGCTTTTATCGTAGTACGCGCATTTGTTCCAAGATTGCGACGCATTTCCTCATCTTGATACAACTTATAAATATGCTTTGCAAAACAAATAACCCATCGTGCAGACAGGATGCCATTTTTTCCATCTTGCAACAAATCTCTCGTACCGGCATCTGTTGAAATCACAGGCAATCCGCATGCCATCGCTTCGGCTACCGTATTATTCCATCCTGAATACTTAGGATTCTCTGCAGAAACAAAGCAGTCAGCTTTTGCAAACAATTCATGATTCTTGTTGAAAGGATGGTTAAGCACAAACTCATGCGGGCAACGGCACTTAAATCGCTGTATCTTTTCTGCAGCCTTATCACTTGTTGGCGTGTCAAAAAGCAGAAGCTTGATATTCAATCCCAAAGTATAAAGCAAATCACACGCCTTAACCACATATTTAGTTCCTTTCACTCTTTCTGCCAAACGGCCATAGCCCATTACAACAAACGGACGATTTTCACAACTATAATCAGTGCGAGCGGGGTAGTTTGCTAATGTAACACCTCCAATAGCTTTGAAAGGTACAATGCCAAACTTCTTCACATCGTTATCGTACACATTCGAGGAACAAGCATACACTTCCAGCTGTGGATTAGAGACGATGTCCTTCATGTTCTCCCTTATCCTCACATGATAGAATACCTTATGCTTTGCTTTTGACTTCAGCAACAAAGGAACAAACTTCACTGTAGTTGTCCATATAGCATCAAGATTCTGCTGTGGCACATCGTCAAATGTAGCCATTCTGCCTTGAAAATCAAACCAATCAGGTCCTTTTCCATCTGGCGTGAACACGAAAAACTCATGCCCCTTAGCAATAAAAATATTGCCAAGTTCCAAGAATCTCTTTACACCTCCATAGAGTTTTGTGTGAGGCAGCAATACGCCAAGTTTCATTTTCCGACTGTTTTTTCAACTAAAATATGATAAACCAACAAAGAGCAACACTAATCCTTAGTAAACTTAACAATCACGCCAAAGCCATGAAACACAAGTTCACATATTGCCTTCAGCCTACCTCTCAACACTTGACTGCGCCACTTTGATCGGCTGCATGAAGGATAAATAGGAACTAAACTCTCATCATAAAACTGTCCTCTGCGTGTAATATACTTGCGGAAAGTTGATGAAGTCACGCCCCATTTCAATAGGAATTGCAAGCTTCCCTTATTCTTTTTTACTCTACCAGTAGATTTTGTTTCAAAGTGATAAACACGACTTGCCTGAAGCCCTTTCATGTAGCGCACACCACACACCCACAACTTTGCAGTAAAATCAGGATCACTATACATTCCTGGTGTAAGCTCAATACTGTATCCTCCTACCATGTCCCAAATATCTCTATGAACGACGCATGGAGGAAGAGTAGATCCAAACCAATCTTTCAACTCCCATTTCTTATACTCACTTAGCAATGCATCTTCCTTGAAACTCTCTGGAGAATCACCATAATCTGCTACAATTCCTGATTCGAGAGGAGTATGTGGCTGTATTGTCGTAGCAGACAAATAGAACTTGTTATCTGGCAACTTTAAAATCTCGTCATAAAGCACCTCATCCCACCCTGGCAACACATACATATCATCATTCAAGAACAGAATGTAATCCGTACGCACCTGAGTGCGCATCATATTCATAGCCATACAAACTCCGACATTCTCAGCAGTGATTGTATAGTCGAGATTCTGTTCCTTCACCCACTCCAAAGTACCATCCTTACCCTCATTCACATGAACGATTATCTGATGCTGATACTTAGAGTTCTTGCGAATGCTCTCTACACAAATCTTCAAGTATGGCAAATTATTCCACGAAGGTATTAATATTGAAAAAACATTTTTATCCGTCATACTCATGCATTATCTTTGTAAGATTTATTCAAATCAAGCAAATGGAAATTATGCTGTCTTTGCTTTGGACCAGGAGGGGGAGTCATGTAATCACCGTATTTCATTGACAGATACGCATCTGGCATCTCCACCCCCATCACTGTTTTTCCTTCAAATAGGATAGGTGTCGGCACACCAAAAAACTTGCGAGGCATAATTCCTTTTCTTCCATCATCATGATCAATAACAAGTTCCGAAGAATCGTAATCATACTTTTTTTGCAATTTTCTCATTTTCTCTTGAACTTCAGCTAAAGTATACAACTTTCTGCAAAGCAATGGAATCCAGCATGAAGAGCCATGCCCGTGACGATAAGGATCTCGATAGATGAAGTACTGTACCTTCTTCAAATAGAAATAATGCATTAAATACAAACACTGCATTATTGGATTTGAAGTTATGCCATCAATTGGGAACACATCAATATAGATGCCCCCAAGATACTTCAAGTGCATTCTTTCAATAAGAGTGGTGCTTGCATCCTGCACTTTGGCAAAAGGCAAAGGATAATTGCTATCCGTTTCGTAGCTAACAACTTCAAACGGCTGAGGCATCCACTCTGCAGCATGCTTCATCAGCAAGTCATAATCCTTGCGAGGCATACCAATGTCCAAGTCGTCGTCCCAAGGAATAAAGCCTTTGTGACGCATAGCGCCAAGCAATGTTCCATCTATTATGTAATAACGCAAATTATGTTCCTCACACACTTTCTGCACTACAAGAAGTATGTCAAGAATTCTAAGTTGAAGTGGACGAATTTCGTAAGATGCCATTAATTAAAAGATGAGATTAGAATATTTGTTTACTAGCGGAGCAATATAGCTAAAATCATTTGTGATGAAAGAAGCATGAGCTTCGTTTGTGAGATCCATTGTTTCCTCAGAGATGTTATCCACGATGCGACGATTTCTTCGTCTTCAAAACCAAGGAGAAAAATCTCCTACATACTTTTATTATAAATTTCCATCAGTTTGCGAGCCAACACTGTTGGATGGAATGTCTGCATAGCATAATCCCTGCCTCTTTTTGACAAATGGTCACGCAATGCTGAGTCTGTGAGCATTGTAACAATTTGGTTGCAAATGTCTTCAGCGCTTGACGGATCTGCTTTTAGCGAATAAGGACCTCCTGCTTCAGGCAAACTGCTCACATTGCTTGTCACAACCGGGCAGCCACAAAGCTGAGCTTCAACCACTGGCAAACCAAAACCTTCGTAAAAAGATGGATAGACAAACAGCTCTGCATTGGTGTAAAGCACCTTAAGCTGCTCATTATTCACGCAATCCTTCCAAATAAAGCGTTCTTCCATTCCACGCTCTGCAATGTATTCTCTCACCGCTTTTTTGTAAGAACCGCCTCCACCTACAATCACCAACGGCAACTGCAAATCCTTCGGCATCAATTCCATAGCCTTCACAATGCCAAGCAGATTCTTGCGCGAATTGACAGATCCAACATACAGCATGTATGGCTTATCTGTCATATTCTTCTCTCCTAGCGAAGCATAGTACAAAGGTGCAACGGGCTGATAAACAACATCTATCTTATGCTCAGGCACATTGTAGAACTCCATCACATCGCGCTTTGTGCATTCGCTAATTGCAATTATCCTTTCGGCATTGTTGCAAGCGTACTGCCATTTTTGATTGTAGATGACTCGATCATGCCAATGATACATTTCAGGAAATGTGCGGAAAGCAACATCGTGGATCGTCACCACTGATGGGATGCCCGAATGGAAAAGCCCTACCGGCATTTCGTTGCTCAAGCCGTGAAACAGCTCTATGCCTTCTCTTTTCATGTCATGAACAAGGCCGTAAGTGCGCCAAGCACCGCCTTTCACAACGCCATGAGGCTGAATGAGATGGCAGCCATCTTTATGAGTATATGGCTCTGTCACATCATTCAGCCTCACCTTTGGGGTGTATAGATAGTATTCGTGCTCCGGAAACTCCTCAGTCAAGATATCAATAGTCGTTCGGCTATGATTTCCCAGCCCTGTGAAGTTATTGAACAATCTTTTAGCGTCGAATCCTATCCTCATTGCTTTTTACTTTTTTCCGTATAATACAGGATTTGTTGCAGGATCGTTGTACATCTTCATCTGCTTGTACACCTTCATATACTTCTTGCCTGCTTCAATGTCAGCAATCAGCTGGTCAATAGCAGATGACAAGTCTTTCTGCTGTTCGAGAAGCACATTGAGCTTCTGCTGGCACTTCTCCACATGCTCTGGAGCTGCATCAGCGCGATCCACTTGTTCCTTCATATGGAAAATCTTCAGAGCAAGGATGCTTAGTCTGTCCACAGCCCATGCTGGGCTCTCAGTATTGATTGTAGCATCTTGATTGACAGTCACATCCTGATACTTCTGCAAGAAATAAGAATCAATCATCTCAACCAAATCGGTTCTGTCCTGATTGCTTTTGTCAATTCGACGCTTCAATGCAAGAGCTGCAACAGGGTCAATCTGAGGATCACGAATTATGTCCTCAAGATGCCACTGCACTGTGTCAATCCAGTTTTTCAGATACAAATACCATTCAATCGACTTCTCTTCAAATGGATTCTCGATTGGAAAATCCACATCATCATGCTTATGGTAATCGACTATTGACTGCTCAAAGATTGGATATGCTTTTTGAGTAAATGTCATGTGATTGTTATTTTTATTGTTTAAAATATTGTGCAAAAATAGCAAAAAACTGTCAAATGACCAATTAATTACCGAAAAATCAACGCCTTTCCTTTACAAACAATCTCAAAAAAACGGTTATTTCACTATTTACCGCTCTTTTGCCGGCATTTCACGGGAAAATAAAACGCTTTGAAACATGTCCGAACGATTGCATTCCTACGGCACGAATACAAGCACTCAGATTCAGCCCCCAAATTGGCGAAGAACCTTTTTTTCGTGTTTATACTTCCCCACTTACCCTTTTGCTTTCAAATAGTTGGATATAAATAAGTTACACAGGGTAAGTACCCTCTGTAACACTTATCCTTTACTTACCCTAAACTTACCACCCTCCGTCACTCTCCCCCCAGTATTCACGGTAGCTGTGCAGTAGGAATCTTTTGCGCAAAGCGCCAATTAGAAAAACAACAGCATTCCATTCGTTTTCTTCACACCCTGCTCTCAGCCGTAAAACTTTTCCTGTCACTTCCGTAAAACATTTACGGACGAACTGTAACACTTTTCCTGCAAGGCACGGGAAAAACATTACGGAAGAGCCGCAATTAAATTACCGCTGTTGCCGTCACGACATTATGATGAGGAACCTACAAAAATCGTTCTGACATTAATCCTATTGCGAGGAAACTGAGGCGACGGAACAGACAGCCTTTGTGGCTTGCCCTATGTGGTAGGTTCTGGGTAAGTAAAGGGTAAGTATGGTGATGGGTACTTACCCTATGCAACACTCTAATTATCCATTAATTACAGCAAAAAGGGTAAGTAGGTAAGTAGAAAAGGGGAATCTTCTTAAAACCCTGAAGCGATCGTCAGCCAAAAGAGGGGTAAACATCCTTTCATAAAGTGTCGGATTGAGTTTTTCGGCATTTCTTTTGTTCTTTTTAAAATAATGTCGTAACTTTGTCGCATTTTAGGAAAATTGTATATTCCAACAAACAGATTGAAGATGAAAATACTGATACTCAATGGTCCAAACCTCAATTTGCTGGGCAAAAGAGAACCTGGAATTTATGGCTCAAGAGGCTTCCTCGACTACTATGAGGAACTGCGTGAGCGCTACCCGGAAATTGAGTTTGACTATTATCAATCGAACATCGAGGGAGAGATGATCAACAAGATTCACGAAGTTGGCTTCTCCTGGGATGGCATTGTGCTCAATGCTGGTGCTTATACCCACACAAGCGTTGCACTGCAAGATGCCATTCGCGGCATCAACACACCTGTGGTTGAGGTGCACATCAGTAATGTTCACACTCGTGAGGAATTCCGCCACAAATCAATGATTTCATGTGCTTGTCTCGGCGTGATATGCGGCTTCGGTCTTGATAGCTACCGACTTGGTGTTGAAGCACTTATTGCTCACAAAGGATAGAAGATGGTTGAGACGGACACTATTGACGACTACATCATCAAGCACATTGACGAAGAGGGGGAATACCTGCACAAGCTGTGGCGCGCTACCCAGATTCACCTTCTGTATGGACGCATGGCAAGCGGCCATCTGCAAGGCAGAATGCTGAAGATGTTCACACAGATGATTAAGCCTCGCCTCGTTCTTGAGATTGGCACTTATTCTGGCTATTCTGGCCTCTGCATTGCTGAAGGACTTGCCGAAGTAGCCAAAGAAACTGCCGATGTGAAAAACGGAACAGCAGAGCGTGGCAGCATTCATCATCTGCACACCATCGAAATTAACGACGAGCAAGAAGACTTCACACTTCCCTGGTTTCAGAATTCGCCATACTCCGACCTCATCACTATGCACATTGGCGATGCTCTTGAAGTCATTCCTCAGCTCGGCCTTAACTACGACATGGCATTCATCGATGGCGACAAGCGTTTGTATTGCGAATATTTTGAGCTCGTACTCAAGCACATCACTCCTGGCGGCTACATTCTTGCAGACAACACTCTGTGGGATGGTCATGTGATTGAAACAGACTCTCACGATGCTCAAACACTTGGCATTCAGGCATTCAACGACCTTGTCGCAAAAGACCCTCGCGTAGAAACTGTGATACTTCCTCTGCGCGATGGCCTAACAATTCTAAAGAAAAAACAATAACAAATCTTATGGAAACAACAAGACAAAACAAAATAGCTCGCCTCATCCAAAAGGACTTGAGCAACATTTTTCAGGCACAAACACGCCAGACACGAGGCATTCTCGTGAGCGTGAGCGTAGTGCGTGTCAGCCCAGACCTCAGCGTGGCAAAAGCTTACCTTAGCATTTTCCCTTCTGAGAAGGCTACTGAGATTCTCGAAAACATCAACTCACATGCCTCAGAGATTCGCTACGAACTTGGCAACCTTGAGCGCCATCAGCTCCGCATCATTCCTGAGCTGAAGTTCTTCATCGACGACTCTCTCGACTATGTTGATAACATCGACCGATTACTGAACAAATAATAAAACTCCGCTTTGTCTTTCCCATTTTACATAGCATCTCGCTACCTGATTTCCAAGAAATCGCACCATGCCATCAACATCATTTCAGGCGTGTCGGTGTGCGGCGTGGCAATTGCTACTGCCGCTTTGGTGTGTATCTTGTCGGTTTTCAATGGTTTTCAAGACACTGTAGCAGGGCTTTTCACTTCTTTCGACCCACAACTGAAGGTAGTGCCAACTGAAGGAAAATTCATTGCTGCCGATGCTGATGGACTTGAGATGCTGAAAGAAGAACCTGAGATTAGCATCTGCACCGAGACATTAGAAGACAATGCTCTGCTGATGATAAACAATCGCCAGGTGATGGTGACTATCAAGGGAGTGGAGGATAACTTTGAGGAACTTACAAACATCAACAACATCCTCATCGGCGATGGTATTTTTGAGCTTCACGCAGATGTGATTGACTACGGCATTCTTGGATCAAATCTGCTTCTGCAACTCGGCTTGCCTACAGATTTCTCAAACGCGCTTCAAGTGTATGCACCAAGAAAAGGCGAGAGAATTGACCTCACCGACCCACGAGAAAGCCTCAACCAAGAAGAGCTGTTTTCTCCAAAAGTTGGATTCATGGTGAAACAAAACAAGTACGACTCGCATTATGTAATCACTTCCATTGCATTTGCTCGCCGTCTATTTGAGCGCCAGGGGTACATTTCTGCCGTCGAGCTAAAGCTGGCAGACAACGCTAACATTCAAGATGTCAAGAAGAAATTGCAAAAGAAACTCGGAAGTAAATACCAAGTTTTGGACAGATATGAGCAGCAGGAAGACACCTTCAAGATAATGCAGATAGAGAAACTCATTTCCTACATCTTCCTCACTTTCATATTGATGATAGCTTGCTTCAACATCATAGGCTCACTCAGTATGCTCATCATCGACAAAAAAGACGATGTGATTACCCTAAGAAATCTCGGAGCAAACGATAGGCAGATAAGTGGAATCTTCATGATTGAAGGTTCAATGATTTGCTTCCTTGGTGCAATCATCGGCATTGCTGTCGGCTTGATTTTCTGTTTGCTGCAACAGCAATACGGGCTCATTCGATTCGGAAACAGCGAAGGCAATTACTTGCTGGACGCTTATCCTGTCAGCGTGCATTACATTGACATTGCATTAATCTTTGTCACAGTCATTATCGTTGGATTCCTCTCCGTTTGGTATCCTGTGAGACGGCTGAGCAAGAAATACACAAAGAGCTAAGCTCATTCACAGAATTGTCAAGCAGCAATGGCTTGCAAAAACATTTATTAAATAAACAAAACAAATAAAAACTATACTCACAACAAATGAAAAAGAACATTCTTTTCCTCCTTCCTGCCGTGCTTCTCGCAGCATGCGGCAAGTCAGGATCTCTCACATCAGAGAACTTCGCTGTTTCACCAACTCCGCTCGAGTACATTGCTGGCGAAGTCCCAGCAACTATCAGCATCAATGTGCCTGCCAAGGTGATGAACAAAAAGGCAATCATCGAGTGCACTCCTATCCTCAAATGGGACGGTGGCACTATTCCTGGCGCTAGCTATACTCTTCAAGGAGAGAAGGTTGAGGCAAACAATACTATCATTTCATACAAGAATGGCGGTCATGCTACAATGCGTTTCAGTGTGCCATTTGTTGACGGAATGGAAAAGAGCGACCTCTTGATGCAGTTCAAAGCAACTAAAGGAAAGAAGTCTGTCACTATGCCAACCGTAAAGATTGGCTACGGCACACAGTGCACTGCTGCTCTCATCACCAAGACTGCTAAGACTGCTAATTTCGGCGTTGCTCCTGACGATTTCCAGCGCGTCATCAGCCAGAAGCAAGAAGCTGCAGTTAAATTCCTCATCGGTCAGGCAAACCTCCGTGGAAGCGAGCTCAACAGCCAGAATATCAAGGACTTTATTGCTACTTTGAAGAACATCAAGAGCGATGAGGAGAGCCTTGTGCTCAACAACATTGAGATTTCCGCTTACGCTTCTCCTGATGGTGCTTATGCAATCAACGAAAAGCTTGCTGAAAAGCGTGGAGCCACATCTGAAGGTTATGTGAACCAGCAGCTTAAGGACAACAAGCTCAGCACAAACATTGATACAAAATACACTGCTGAGGACTGGGAAGGCTTCCAAGCACTCGTGTCTCAGTCAAATCTTCAAGACAAGAATGTTATCCTCAGCGTTCTCTCCATGTACACTGACCCAGAACAGAGAGAGCAGGAAATCAGAAACATCGCTACTGTGTACAAAGAACTTGCTGACGCTGTTCTTCCTGAACTCCGTCGCGCTCGCATGGTAATCAACTATGATGTTATCGGCCGCAGCGATGAGCAGATTCTTGCACAGTATTCTGCTGATGCTACAAAACTCAGCATTGAAGAGCTTCTTTACGCAGCAAACATTCTGTCAACAAATGATTCTCAGCGCCAGGATATTCTGAAGAAGACTATTTCTTTGTTCCCTAATGACTATCGTGCTTACAACAACCTTGGAGAAATTGCAATGCGCCTCGGCGACAACGACGCTGCTCAAAACTTCTTCCGTCAGGCACTAAGCATCAATTCTAATGCCGCTGAGGCAAATACAAACATGGGAATGCTTGCAATCCAGAACAGCCAGTTTAAGGATGCAGAGATGTACATAAGCAAGGGAACAAACGCCAACAACTTTGACGAAGCACTTGGCCACCTCTATCTTGCTCAGGGCAAATACAGCCAGGCAACAGCAAAGTTCTCAAAATCAGCAAACAACAGCGCAGCACTTGCTTGCATCATGTCTCAGGATTACTCTGACGCACTCAAGACTTTAAGCAACATTAAGAATCCTGACGCAATGACTTACTACCTCCGCGCAATCCTTGCTGCTCGCATGGAAGACAAATCGGAGGTGAAGGACAATCTTGCAAAAGCTATCTCTCTCGACGGCTCTCTTGCTAAGCGTGCTGCTAACGACGCAGAGTTCTCTGATTACAATAAGTAATGAGAAAAACACTGCACATATTATACTTTTTACCGCTGACCGCAGTCCTGCTCTGGGCCTGCGGTCCTGGCGGTTCTGCATTCCGCATCAAAGGCTCATTCCGCGACATGCAAGCTGGCGAATTATACATTTATAATTTATCAGCCTCAAATGCTCGTTTTGACACAATCACGGTGCGTGACGGTGAGTTTAGTTACAAAGGACAAGTTGACGAAACTACTCCTTACATACTCGTTTTCCCTAACGGCATGGAGCAAGTCATCTTCGTTGGGCAAGGACAAGAACTCACATACGAAGCAACAGCTAATGACCTCAGAAACTATGTGGTGAATGGCAACGACGAGAACAAGCTCATGAATAAGTTTCGACAGGAAACATACACTTACAACCCAACCATGATGCTTGATGTTGCAAAAAAATACATCACAGAAAATGCAGAGTCTCCTGTTGCCGTTTTTCTTTTCGATTATTATTTCGTGCAGAACGACCAGGCAAGCGACACAGAGACAAGCTCCGTTCTCAAGATTCTAAAAACCAAGCAGCCAGACAACCGTTATCTGCGTGAGGTTGAGACAAAATTGACCATGGCAGCAAGAAGCGAAGCAGGAAACAAACTGCCAGATGCTACTCTCACAAAGCGAGACAAAACCACAAAGAAGCTGTGGGCAACACAAAAGGACTTCAACATCTTTGCTTTCTGGGCATCTTGGGCGCCTTCTGGCTATGAAACTTGCTGGCGCTTACGACAAATAAACGACGATTACAAAAGCGAGGGCAAAGTGCGAATAGCAGCAATTTCACTCGACATTGAACGCTTTCGCTGGGAGGATTCTGTTCGTCCTGATTCCACAAACGGAATTGAACACTACTGCGATGACCTCGGATTTGAATCTCCTGCCATCAAAGCTCTGGGAATCAACAGTGTCCCATACTTTATTCTTACTGACCGCTCACATAAAATTCTCTCAACTTCTCAAGACATCAATCAGTTCAAATCAGAACTTTCGAAGTACATTAAATAACGATGCTTTCAAAAATCCATTCTGCTACACTGCAAGGACTTGACGCTTTAGTTGTCACAATAGAAGTGGACAACTACGACTCTGGGCAAACCACTCGTTTCAGCATTGTTGGCTTGCCTGACAATGCTGTGAAAGAAAGCCAAGAGCGCATTCAATCTGCACTGCGTGTGAATGGATATAAATCCCCTTTCAAATCCGTCATCATCAATCTTGCTCCTGCCGATGTGCGCAAAGAAGGTTCTGGTTTTGACCTCCCTATGGCTGTAGGCTTGATGCAATCGTTCGGCATTATACAATGCGACAATATCGAGCGATTCATGTTTGTTGGCGAGCTTGGACTTGACGGCAGCATTCTACCAGTCAAAGGCATACTTCCTATTTCAATAAAAGCAAGAGAATTGGGATACGAAGCACTCTTCGTTCCTGAAGAGAATGCTCGTGAAGCCGCTGTTGTCAACAAGCTGAAAGTGTTTGGAGTAAAAAACATCAAGCAGGTTGCAAATTTCCTCAATGGAGTGCTTTCACTCACGCCAACCATGGTGAACACTCGTGAAGAATTCTATGCTCAAGTCTGTTCTTTTGACTTCGATTTCGACGAAGTGAAAGGGCAAGAAAATGTGAAGCGTGCATTTGAGGTAGCAGCTGCGGGCGGCCACAACATCATTCTCGTTGGTAGCCCAGGATGCGGTAAATCCATGATGGCAAAACGCATTCCATCAATTCTGCCACCGCTTTCTCTTGGCGAAAGCCTTGAAACCACTCAGATTCACAGCATTGCTGGCAAACTGCGCAAGGAAACTTCTCTCATCAGTCAGCGACCATTCCGAGCACCACATCACACCGTTTCTGATGTCGCTCTCATAGGAGGCAATCAAACATTCTGTCCAGGAGAGATTTCGCTCGCTCATAATGGCGTGCTCTACCTTGATGAACTGCCAGAGTTTTCCAAACATGTGCTTGAAACACTAAGACAACCATTAGAGGATCATCAGATTACGATATCAAGAGCCAAGTATTCGCTTACTCTTCCATCGTCATTCATGTTGGTGGCTTCCATGAATCCTTGTCCATGTGGCTACAATCATCACCCAACTCGCAAATGCGTCTGCACTCCTTCGCAGATTCAACGCTATCTGAATAAGATTAGCGGTCCGCTTCTTGATCGCATAGATATACAGATTGAATGTGAAAACATAGACATTGATGACCTTGCCAATGCCCCAAAAGGAGAATCAAGCGCTACTATCAGAGAGCGAGTAATCAAAGCTCGTCAGATACAGACCGAAAGATTCAAAGATTACAAGGATGTGCATTGCAATGCCCAGATGACCACAGCACTCATGCAGCAATTTGCCACTCTCGACAAAAACTGCACCGACTTACTGCGCACCGCTATGAAGCGCCTCAACCTTTCAGCCCGTGCCTACGACCGCATTGTCAAGGTTGCGCGCACCATCGCCGACCTTTCCGGCAGCGAAAACATCCAAGCATGCCACATAGCAGAAGCCGTAGGTTACAGAAACATGGATAGGGACAATTGGTTTGAATAACAAGCTGATAATGAGTAAAACTTATAGAATTTCCACATCAATAGGGTTGCTGCTTGTACTATTTATTATTATATGCAGATGTTCATCATCCGTAGCTGATTTCTATGCATTAAGTATCTACCCTCTCATATCTGATACTCTTTCTTTCGTTTCTTTCACTATCCCATTTTCTTTGCAGCACATAGCCATAGCGTTGATAATCTGCGGAGCTATGTTCATTCTTTTCCATGCTTTCAGAAAGAAAATGAAATGGAAGAACTGCTTAAGATACGAAGCAACCATTCTGCTTTGGACATACATCTGGTTCTATATGGCTTGGTGCAACAACTACTCGCGTAGCAGCATTTTAGAACGAACAGCAACTCAGCAATGCAATTTCGATGAGGCGCAATTCAAGAGTTTTATTGACGATTATGTTCATGCGCTAAATAGTGAATGGACTACCGACACTGTAAACAATTTTGCTTTTTTGGAATACGAAACAAAAGCATTCTATAAGCACACACCCGCTCAATATGGTTTAGCAGAGCCAAAGCTGTGGCATCACCCAAAACCAATGAGTATCAATCGGTTTTACTCTGCTGTGGGAGTGCGAGGATTTATGGCTCCGCTATTTGGAGAATCATGCATAAACGAAGACCTACAAGCATTCGATTACCCATTTGTCTATGCTCACGAATACTCTCATCTGCTCGGCGTCAGCAGCGAAGCAGAAGCTAACTGGTGGGCATTTCATGCATGTATTTCATCCACAAATCAAGCAGTAAGATACAGTGGGTACAAAGGCATTCTGCCCTACATAATGCAAAATGCCAAGAGCACATTATCCGAAGAAGAATACATCGAGTGGGAATCCAAAATCCGCGTTGAAGTCATTGCTGACCTTAAGTCCACTCGCCAGCATTGGGCAGCTCTCCGCTCCCCAACACTCGATAATATCCAAAGCACCATTTATGACTTTTTCCTCAAAAGCAACAATGTTTCTTCAGGCATGAAAAACTACTCCGAAGTGGTGCGATTGCTCATTTCCATCCCCTCTGTTCACTCCAAACATATTCATTGAACACTTTTATCCCTATAAAGTTGTGTATTAGCCGTAAAGTGCGTAAATTTGCAAAACAATACGAAATAAATGACAAGAATAGCATTCATACTTTTATTTACACTACTCTCACTCAATCAAGCATTTGCGCAGAACAAGTGGAAATACGACTTTATCGTTCCTCGCGATGGCAATTTCATACAAGCAATTCACGCAGCAAACAATCGTCCTGACAAGTCGAAGCGATACCGCATTTTCATACATTCGAGCATGTATCGTATTAGAGGCGAGGGCAACATGATTACTATCACGGAGAATGGCAAGACATTTCAAATTCCAAGTCCAATGACCATTCTCAAAGCTCCAAACACCAGCATTTGCGGAGAGGAATGGCGCAACACTCAGATAGAATCAATGCCAATGCACGAAGGCATTAGCATCACTTCCACCCTGTTCCTCGATCATGCCGACAGCACTTATATTCAAGACATTGAGCTATGGTCAAACTACCGCAACGATGCCAATGCATTTGCTAATCGCGCAGTGGCCCTCAATGAGAAAGGATGCAAGGGAAACATTTTCAAGAATCTCTCTCTCATCAGCACTCAAGACACCTATTATACCAATGACGGCGGCACAACATATCTGGAAAACTGTCAGATTGCAGGCACTGTAGATTTCATCTGTGGTGGCGGCACAATCTATTTCAATCACTGCAACCTCAGTCTTCGTCCGCGAGGAAAAACAGGGGCTCGAGATGTTATCTGCGCACCTGCCACAGAGGCAGCACGCCAGTACGGATATGTTTTCAACAGCTGCACCATCGAAGGCTCAAACGAACCTGGCTCCGGAGAACAAGGAGGTCGCTACATGCTTGGCCGTCCATGGAAGAACGCACCACGAGCAGTCTTTCTCGGCACTGTGATGCGCCTCACTCCTGATCCTACAGCCTGGACAGAGATGCATGGCACTCAGCCACGCCTTTTTGCAGAATACGAAAGCATGGACAAAGATTTCCAGCTTATCAGCACAACCGAGCGTCGCACTCAGTTCAAAAACGAAAACGACACTCCCATCACGGTTCGTTACAAAACAGATCTAACTACTGATGAAGCAAGCCAATACGACATCGATAATGTCTTCCCCGGCTGGCATCCCGACCAGCGCGCGGCATCAGTAGAGCCACCTGTGCTCATGATAAAAGGCCGCAATGAAATATACTGGGAAGATGTGCCAGGAGCCTACTGCTACGCTATCTGCAAGAATCGCGATGTCGTAGCTTTCACCACAGAGCCTCACTACACCGTCCCTAGAGGCATAGCCGAAGGCTCATGCTACTCAATCCGTTGCGCCAACTACTATGGCGGTCTTGGTCCTCGCAGCAACGAAGTTGTTTATCCAAACAGATAACCTCCACATCTCCGTCAAGTGCATCTATAAGCAAAAGAAAGCTTGCGCCCGCCACGCCTTATCGCTTATCGGGCAGAAGCGATATGGCTTACAAGGCGGAAGCGATAAAGCGTGACGGGCGGAGAGTTTAGAGACGAAAAAAGGCAGCTCATTCGATAGAGAAATGAGCTGCCTTTTTTTGTATATATGAGCAAGTTACGGTCTGCTAATTAGCAAACCATGCTGCCACCTTTCACATTGTGTTCAACGGTTGTGACGCTGATGCTGCCGTCGAAATTCTCGGCAGAAAGAATCATGCCTTCGCTGACAAGACCATTCTTGAACTCGCGTGGAGCGAGATTGGCAATGAAGAGAACCTGCTTGCCTACAAGTGCCTCTGGCTCATACCATTGGCTGATGCCACTGACGATGGTGCGTCCCTTTGGAGTGCCGTCGTCGATGCGGAACTTGAGAAGCTTCTTCATCTTTGGAACACGCTCACACTCAAGCACTGTACCAACTCTGATGTCAACCTTCTGGAAGTCGTCGAATGAAATTGTGTCCTTGACTGGAGCTGCCTCTGCATTTGCCTCTTCGTTTGCTTTGATTGTTGCCTCAAGCTTGTCCATCTGGAACTTAATTGCCTCATCTTCAATCTTTGAGAAGAGAAGACTTGGCTTGTTGAGCTGCTTGCCTGCAGGGAGAAGATTGGTGTTGCCAAGCTCTTCCCACTTGAAGTCTTCCATGTTGATCATCTGACGAAGCTTAGCTGATGAGAATGGAAGGAATGGCTCGAATGCGATTGCGAGGTTGGCTGTGAGCTGGAGAGAAATGAAGATGATTGTCTTCACGCGCTCAGGGTCGGTTTTAATAACTTTCCAAGGCTCCTCATCTGCAATGTATTTGTTGCCGATACGAGCAAGATTCATTGCTTCCTTCTGTGCTTCACGGAATTTGAAGCCCTCGAGAAGATTCTCAACTTTATCCTTTACGGTTGCAAACTCTGCAAGCGTAGCTTTGTCAGTTTCAGTAAGTTCTCCACACTCAGGCACGATGCCATCGTAGTATTTCTGAGTGAGCTGAAGAGCACGATTCACGAAGTTGCCATACACGGCAACAAGCTCGTTGTTGCAGCGTGCTTGGAAGTCTGCCCATGTGAAATCGTTGTCCTTTGTCTCTGGAGCATTGGCTGTGAGAACATAGCGAAGCTCATCCTGACGACCAGGCATCTCTTCGAGATACTCATTGAGCCAAACTGCATAGTTCTTTGATGTAGAAATCTTGTTTCCTTCAAGATTGAGGAACTCGTTAGATGGCACATTGTCTGGCATGATGTACTCGCCATGAGCTTTCATCATTGTTGGGAAAATGAGGCAGTGGAACACGATGTTGTCCTTGCCGATGAAGTGGATGAGACGGCTGTCCTCGTCCTGCCACCATTTCTGCCAAGTTCCCCACTTCTCTGGTTCGCGGTCGCAGAGTTCCTTTGTGTTTGAAATATAGCCAATTGGCGCATCGAACCAAACATACAGAACCTTGCCTTCGGCACCCTCTACAGGAACAGGAATACCCCAATCGAGGTCGCGAGTCATTGCGCGTGGCTGAAGATCCATGTCAAGCCATGACTTACACTGGCCATACACATTTGTGCGCCACTCCTTGTGTCCCTCAAGAATCCACTGCTTGAGCCATTCCTGATGGTCGCCAAGAGGGAGATACCAGTTCTTTGTGGCACGAAGCTCAAGCGGATTGCCCGGATTATTCTTATTTGTTGGATTGATAAGCTCTGATGGAGAAAGTGCTGCACCACACTTCTCGCACTGGTCACCGTAAGCACCTTCTGCACCACAGCGAGGGCAAGTGCCAACAATGTTGCGGTCGGTAAGGAACTCGCCTGTGACAGCATCACAATACTGTTCTTCCACTTTCTCAACAAGCTTGCCATCATCATAGAGCTTGCGGAAGAAATCAGCTGCAAACTTATGGTGAATGTCGCTTGTTGTGCGGCTATAGATGTCGAAAGAGATGCCAAAATCCTCAAATGACTTCTTGATGATGCCATGATAGCGGTCAACAACATCCTGCACAGTGATGCCTTCCTTCTTTGCGCGAATAGTTACAGGCACTCCGTGCTCATCCGAACCACCAATGAAAATCACTTCCCTACCCTTCAGGCGAAGGTAGCGAACATAAATGTCGGCAGGCACATAAACACCTGCAAGGTGACCAATGTGCACTGGGCCATTGGCGTATGGAAGAGCCGATGTGACGGTTGTTCTTTTGAAATTCTTTTGTTCCATTTTCTTATTTTGCTAAATTTGAGTGCAAAGTTAGTGAAAAATTATCTCAATAATAAATAAAATGATTAATTTTGCATGCAATTAAGAAAGTTATGGGAGATAAATCGACATATAAATACTTAACAAAGATTGATTACCCAGCAGATTTGCGCAAACTCAAGGTGGAAGATTTACCAGATGTTTGCGAAGAATTGAGGCGAGACATCATAGAGGAACTTTCTGTTAACCCAGGACATTTGGCATCAAGCCTCGGAGTAGTGGAACTGACAGTAGCTCTCCACTATGTATTTGATACTCCATACGACCGCATCGTTTGGGATGTGGGCCATCAAGCATACGGACACAAGATTTTGACAGGTCGCCGCGACAGCTTCTTCACAAACCGTAAGTTGCACGGAATTAAGCCATTCCCCCATCCTTGCGAGAGCGAATACGATAGCTTCTGCTGCGGACACGCCAGCAACTCTATCTCTGCTGCGCTCGGCATGGCCGTGGCTGCCAAGCTCAACCAAGAAAACCGCCATGTTGTGGCTGTGATTGGCGACGGAGCCATGAGCGGAGGATTAGCATTTGAAGGCCTCAACAACACATCAAGCACACCAAACGATATGCTTATTGTGCTGAATGACAACGACATGTCTATCGACAGCAGCGTGGGAGGCATGCGCAAATACTTGCTTCAGCTCACCACCAACAGCACTTACAACGACATAAGATATAAGATATCAAGAAAACTTTTCGATGTTGGCATTCTGAATGAAAAACGCCGCAAAGGCCTCATTCGTTTCCACAACAGCTTGAAGTCGGTGCTCACTCGCCAAAAGAACATCTTTGAGGGTATGGACATTCGCTATTTCGGTCCTACAGACGGACACGATGTAGTGGAACTCGTGCGTATCTTGCAAGCAATCAAGGAAATGAAAGGTCCTAAGCTGCTACACATCCACACAAAGAAAGGCAAGGGATATGCCCCTGCAGAGGAAAATGCCACAATATGGCATGCTCCTGGCAAGTTCGACTACGAATCAGGCGAAAGACTTGTGAATGTGGCAGACAAACCGCAGCCTCCAAAGTTCCAGGATGTGTTTGGAAAGACGCTGCTTGAACTTGCTCAGCAGAATCCGAAGATAGTTGGAGTGACACCAGCAATGCCTACAGGATGCTCAATGAACATCATGATGAAGGCGTTACCTGACCGTGTATTTGATGTTGGAATTGCTGAAGGTCACGCAGTTACATTCTCAGGAGGCATGGCAAAAGATGGGCTTATGCCATTCTGCAACATCTATTCTTCGTTCATGCAACGAGCATATGACAACATCATTCACGATGTTGCAACAATGAATCTCAACATGGTGCTGTGCCTTGACCGCGCTGGAATTGTTGGTGAAGACGGCCCTACGCATCATGGCGCATTCGACCTTGCTTTCTTGCGGCCAATTCCGAATCTCACTATTGCTTCACCGCTCGACGAAACTGAGTTGCGCAAGCTGATGTACACAGCACAGCTGCCAAACAAGGGACCTTTCGTCATTCGCTATCCACGCGGATGCGGCAGTGTGGCTGACTGGAGATGCGATTTCGAAGAACTGCCTATTGGCAAAGGCCGCAAGCTGAAAGACGGAACTGACACAGCTGTGCTCAGCCTTGGTCCTATCGGCACAGAAGCTGCCAAAGGAATCATGCTCGCTGAGATGCAGGGAGCTGGCAACATTGCTCATTACGACATGCGATTCCTAAAGCCTATTGACACTCAGATACTTGACGAAGTCGGAAAGAACTTCAATAGAGTAATTACAGTTGAAGATGGCACAGTCAATGGAGGCTTAGGTTCTGCTGTGCTAGAATACTTTGCAGATCATGGCTACAAGCCAGAAGTAGTCCGCACAGGCATTCCTGACGAGTTTGTCGAGCATGGTACGGTGAGTCAGCTCAGAGAAATCTGCCACATGGATGCAGCAAGCATCGCAAAGATAATAATGAAAGCTCATTAAAATGAAGATAATCATAGCCGGCGCAGGAGCCGTAGGTACACATTTGGCCCGCTTGTTGTCGAAAGACAATATGGATGTGGTGCTGATGGACGAGAACCAAGAAAAACTTGCAAGACTGAATAGTGATCTCGACATCATGACTATAGCCAAGTCGCCAACTTCTATCCAAGGACTGAAGGACGCAGGAGTGGCTGGCACCGACTTGTTCATCGCTGTCACCCCTCATGAGAGCGAGAATCTGGCATGCGCCATGCTTGCTAAACAGCTCGGCGCGAAGAAGACTGTGGCCCGTGTTGACAATTACGAATACATGAAGCCAGAGAATCAGCAGCACTTCAAGCAGATGGGCATTGAATCGCTCATTTACCCCGAACTGCTTGCTGCTCAGGACATTGCTGCCAGCGCAAAATACAGCTGGGTGCGCCAGCTGTGGGAGTTCAACGGTGGTCAGTTGCTGTTGCTCAGCGTGATGATGCATGATGCTCACCCTATCTTTGAAAAGGAGATAAGCAACAAAGACAACCAGCTTATTGGCCACACTCTCAAAGAGATAGGCATTGCTCATGGCCACTCTTTCCATGTTGTTGCCATCAAGCGTCAGGGCGAGACCGTCATTCCTTATGGCGATGAAAAAATCTTGCCTCGCGACCTCGTGTTCTTCATGACCACAAAGGAGGGGCTTGAATCTATCCGTCATCTTTCAGGCAAAGACTCCTACCCTTCCATTAAGAATTGCATCATAATCGGTGGCGGCAAACTCTCAGTGAGAACCGACTGGATGCTCAATGACAACCATCAGAATGTCAAAATCATAGAGTCAGACAATGCCCGCTGCCAACAGCTTGGCTCGCTCGTCACTCATGGCACACTCGTCGTCAATGGAGAAGGATACGATATGGATTTGCTCAACGACGAGGGCTTCGGCAGCCAAGAAGCATTTATCTCTCTCACAAACAATGACCAAGAGAACATTCTTGCTTGCATTGCAGCACGCAGAAGAGGCATAAAGAAGACAATTGCCCAAGTAGAGAATCTCGACTACTTCGACATGGCAACAGACCTCGATGTCGGCACAATGATCAACAAGAAAGTAATTGCTGCAAGCCACATCTATCGCATGTTGCTCAAGGGCGATGTTGACAATATGAAGATGCTGACTGTTGCAAGTGCAGATGTTGCTGAGTTTATAGTGAAAGCAGGTTCTAAGGTTACAAGAAAACCTGTCATGGATCTTGGCATTCCTCGAGGCGTGAACATTGGCGGCATGTCGCGCGATGGCAAATCTATGCTTGTAAGCGGCCGCACACAATTGCAAGAAGGCGATAAAGTGGTTGTATTCTGTATGGGCAACACATTGAGAAAATTAGATAAATTCTTTAGATAAAAAATCAAAAAACTCAACCTTGATAAACTGGCGCATCATATCAAAAATCATAGGTATCTTGCTTTTCATAGAAGCAGGACTCATGATGCTGTGTCAAGTGGTAAGCTGGCTTTATGGCGAAGGCGTGAGAGCTTTCGTCCCACCAGTAGGAGCTGCTATCTTGCTGGGATTCATTGGCATACTGCTCGGTCGCAAAGCAGGCAAAAATATGAGCCGCAAAGATGGCTACATCGTGGTGTCGTCAGTATGGATTGTCTTCACGCTTATCGGAATGATACCATTCATGCTGGATGGTTGCGTGCCAGATGCGGCAAGCGCATTCTTCGAAGCCATGTCTGGATTTACCAGCACAGGAGCAACAATAATCGACGACCTTGATGCTATACCTCGTGGATTATTGTTCTGGCGCAGTATCACTCAGTGGATTGGCGGCATCGGAATTGTGTTCTTCACTATTGCCATCCTACCTGCTTTCGGTGTAGGAGAAGTGAAGCTTTTCGCTGCAGAATCTACTGGTCCTCTACATGATAAGGTACATCCTCGCATCAGCGTGGCAGCAAAATGGATTGGCGGCGTGTATGTGGCACTCACCATTCTCTGCATTTTGAGCCTTAAAATCTGCGGAATGGGATTGTTTGATGCAGTCAATTATTCTCTATGTACCACAGCAACAGGTGGATACGGCACACATTCTGACCTTATACACGATGTTTACAATTCGCCCGCCATTGAGTATGTGCTTATATTCTTCATGTTCATGTCTGGCATAAACTACACATTAATATATTATACTATCCTCAAAGGGCGAATCAAGCAATTCTTCAGCGACGCAGAATTGCGCTGCTACTTAATCATTGCAGTTGGAGCATCAATAGTTTGTACCATCACGCTCCTGTTCAATGATCCCGCACGCGACATAGAGCTTGCACTGCGACAAAGCTTCTTTACAGTCGTCTCGTTGCAAACCACTACTGGACTTGCCACCTACGACTACACTCTGTGGCCTGTGCAGCTTATGCCAGTATTGCTATTCGTAATGTTTGCAGGAGCATGTTCTGGCAGCACAACCGGAGGATTCAAGTGCGTGCGTATCAGCATTATATACCGAGTTTTGAAGAATGAATTCACCCGCATACTTCACCCTCGAGCAGTGATGCCAGTACGCCTCAATGGTGCAGTTATTCAGCCAGGAATCGTGCAGACCCTGATAGGCTTCATTGCCTTGTTTGTAGGTTCGCTATTCTTAGGCGCTTTTATATTGGCATTGTGTGGCGTTGACCCTAACGATGTGCATCCAAACTTCGACTATTACGAAGCATTCGGCATTGCAATGTCAAGCATCAGCAATGTCGGTCCGGGCATGGGATATTATGGTCCTGTGCATTCATGGGCAATTCTCAATCCTTTTGCAAAGATTGTTTGCTCATTCCTCATGCTCATCGGCCGTCTGGAGATTTTCCCTATCATGATTTTGCTTACAAGAAGCTTTTGGAAGAAGGGATAATAAACGAAGACGAAAACGATAACGAAGACTGCCATGCGGACAGCGTGGGAGGGCACAGAGCCATGAAAGATGGATATAAACACAAAAAAGACTTGCCGAAAAGCAAGTCTTTTTTGCGCTCCAGGATGGGCTTGAACCAACGACCCCATGATTAACAGTCATGTGCTCTAACCAACTGAGCTACTGAAGCAGTATGTATGGTTTCGAAAAGCGATGCAAAGTTAAGGACTCTCGGTGAAACTACCAAACATTTTTCATCTTTTTTACGGTTCAATTCGTGAAAAAGCCGTAACTTTGCACAAAATTTAACAAATGAGGGTATTAATCATCAACACATCTGAGCGTATTGGCGGAGCTGCAATAGCAGCAAACCGACTGATGGAGGCCTTGAAAAAGAACGGAGTAAAGGCTAAAATGTTGGTGCGCGACAAGCAGACAGACCACCTAACAGTGGTGTCTGTGGGCTCAAGCTTGCTTTTGCCGCTCAAGTTTGTGTGGGAGAGATTCATTATCTTCATTGCCAACATGCTGAGCAAGAAGAACTTATTTCAGGTAGACATTGCCAATGCAGGTACAGATGTCACTAATCTTGCTGAGTTTGAAAGAGCAGATGTGATACATTTGCATTGGGTGAATCAAGGCTTCTTGTCATTAAACAACATCAACAAGATTATGCATTCGGGCAAGCCCGTTGTGATTACCATGCATGACCAATGGTATTTCACCGGAATATGCCACTACTCCGATTGCTGCGATAAATATAAGCAGATGTGTGAAAACTGCATGCTTATGAAAGGCAAGCTATTAGGTGATATTGCTAAGAAAACTTTCATTCGCAAGCAAAAGATTTACAGCGACGCAAAGCTCACTTTCGTTGGATGCAGCAAATGGATGGCTGATCTTGCAAAAGAGTCAAAGCTCACTCAAGGACATAAGGTTATAAACATACCAAATGCCATCAATGCAGAACTCTTTCATCCAATGGACAAATCTGCTGCTAAAGAAGAGTTTGGCTTTCCAAAAGACAAGCGATTAATTCTCTTCAGCTGCCAGAAAATCACAGACGAGCGCAAAGGATTCAAGTACTTCGTAGAGGCTCTAAACATCATCAAAGAGGCTAACCCAGAACTGGCAAGCAGCATTGAGATTGCTGTTGTAGGAGGCAAATCAGACGAAGTGACAAAGATGGTGCCATTCAACATCATCACTGTGCCATACATCAGCGAGCCAGAAAAAATGGTGGCATTGTATAATGCTATGGACATTTATGTCACCCCTTCGCTTCAAGACAATTTGCCAAACACCATAATGGAATCTTTAGCATGCGGAATACCATGCGTGGGATTCAACATTGGCGGAATACCAGAGATGATAGACCACAAGCATAACGGCTATGTGGCTGAGTATAAAGATGCTAAGGACTTCGCAAACGGCATTGTTTGGACACTCACTCAAGACTATGAGCTTCTGAGTTCAAATGCACGCAACAAAGTCATTCAGGAATACTGCGAAGAAGCCGTTGCAAAAAAGTACATAGAAGCGTATGAGAGTTAGCATCGTCACAGTAACATATAATGCAGAAAGCACCATTGAACGCACTCTGCAAAGCGTGGCTGCACAAAAAGGCGTTGATGTGGAGCACATCATCATGGATGGCAAATCCAAGGACAGAACTGCAGAAATTGCTCTGAAATATCAGCAGAGCATGGCAAGTGAAGGACGCAGAGTGGTTGTGGTGAGCGAGCCAGACAAAGGATTGTATGATGCTATGAACAAGGCGATTGCGCTTGCAACTGGCGATTTCATTTGTTTCCTCAATGCTGGCGACAAGCTACATGGAGCCAATGTTCTTCGAGACACTATTTTCAAGGAAGTGAAAGAGCCTGATAATGTGGGAGTGTTTTATGGGAACACAGACATTGTGGACGATGAAGGCAACTTCTTGCGAAAGCGCCGCTTGGCACCGCCAGAACACCTGACATGGAAATCCTTCAAAGACGGAATGCTCGTTTGTCATCAAGCATTTTATGTAAACCGCTCAATTGCACAGGAATACAATCTTGAATACCGTTTCTCTGCCGACTTTGACTGGTGCATCCGATGCATGAAAGAAGGCGACAAACAAGGAATGAAGAATGTATACACAGAACAGGTGATGGCCGACTATCTCAGCGAAGGTATGACGACAGCCAACCACAAAGCCTCACTAAACGAAAGATTCAGGATAATGGCTAAACACTATGGGTGGGTGGCCACAATCGCACAACATATATGGTTTGTTTTCAGAGTATTAATTAAAAAGTAAAAAGACACAGGAAAGTATTATGAAGAAGTTTAGACCTTCTAAGCCTGAGCTGCTTTACACGCTCAAGAGCTACAACAAGCAGAAATTCACAGCCGACCTCATGGCGGGCATCATCGTGGGCATCGTTGCCCTTCCACTTGCCATTGCATTCGGCATAGCCAGCGGCGTTGGTCCAAAGGAAGGCATTCTCACTGCAATTGTTGCGGGTTTCATCATCTCAGCTTTTGGCGGCAGCAGAGTTCAGATTGGCGGCCCTACTGGTGCTTTCATCGTTATCATCAGCGGAATTATTAGTCAGTATGGCATTGAAGGCCTGGCTGTTGCGACAGTCATGGCTGGTGTGTTCCTCATTCTTCTCGGCGTATTCAAGCTCGGAACTATCATCAGCTACATACCATACCCTATCATCATCGGATTCACTTCGGGTATTGCACTTACAATTTTCTCAACACAGATAAAGGATCTGTTTGGCCTCAGCATTGACGGAGCTGTTCCTTCAGATTTCATTAGCAAATGGGGATGTTATATCGACAACTTCGGCACGATAGACTTAGCCACAAGCATCGTGGGTGTGATGAGCGTGGTCATAATTGCAGTTACTCCTCTCATCAACAAGAAGATACCAGGATCTCTCGTTGCCATCATCATAATGACTGTGGCAGGAGTTGTGATGAACAACTATTTCGACATACATGTTGAAACTATCGGCGACCGATTCACAATCGACCCATCAATGCCAGAAGCTGTAGTGCCTGAATTGACATGGGAAAGAGTAAAAGGCCTTGTCTCTCCAGCCATCACAATCGCCGTGCTTGGAGCTATCGAATCCCTTCTTTCGGCAACTGTAGCAGACGGTATCATCGGTCACAAGCATAACTCAAATCAAGAACTCATAGGTCAAGGCATAGCAAACATAGCTTCACCTATCTTCGGCGGCATTCCAGCAACAGGCGCTATTGCCCGCACAATGGCAAACATCAGCAATGGCGGCAAGACTCCTATCGCTGGTATCATTCACGCAGTAGTATTGATGCTTATCTTCTTCTTCCTCATGCCATTAGCAAACTACATCCCTATGGCATGCCTCGCTGGCGTGCTGGTTGTGGTAAGCTACAATATGAGTGGTTGGCGTACTGTGAAGCAGCTGATGCGCAACCCTAAGTCTGACATCACCGTGCTTTGGCTCACATTCATTCTCACAGTCGTTTTCGACCTCACTATCGCAATCGAAGTTGGCATCGTGCTCGCATGCTTCCTCTGCATGCGTCGAATGGCTGAGACAACTCAGGTGCGTGTCCTTACTGATGAGATTGACCCTGAGGATGAGACAGATATGGAAGCTGGCAACATTGAGCACCTCACCATCCCAGAGCATGTTGAGGTGTACGAAATCAATGGTCCTTACTTCTTCGGTATGGCAAATAAGTTTGAGGATATCATGAACCGCATGAAGGAGAAGCCAAAGGTGCGCATCATCCGTATGCGTCGCGTTCCATTCATCGACTCAACAGGCATGCACAACTTGCAGAACCTCATCGAATTGTCGCACAACAATGGCATTGCCGTCATCCTCTCGGGTGTCAATGAGAATGTGCGCAAGGTGCTCATAAAGAACAAGTTCAACAAGCTTCTTGGCGAAGATAATATTTGCGACAATATTAATACTGCAATTGAGAGGGCGAAAGGATAGACCCACCCCCCTTGCCCCCTCCCGTTATTAGGGAGGGGGAGTTAGTTACTCAGCAATTCCTATGCAACAAAACACATTCACGCACCCCACAAAACATTCTAATTCCCCCTCCCTAATAACGGGAGGGGGCCAGGGGGTGGGTCTTTCAGTTGTAGGCGGAGGCGCTGCCGGCTTCTTCTTGGCAATCAATGTCAAGAAGATGCTTCCAGAGTTGGATGTCACAATCTTTGAGCAGCAAAAGAAAGTGCTGTCTAAAGTGGAAATCTCTGGTGGCGGCCGTTGCAACTGCACCAACACATTTGCAGAAATTACAGATCTTAAGCAGGCTTACCCTCGTGGGGCAAGCCTGCTTAAGCGTCTTTTTAAACAGTTTGGTCCAAAAGAAGCCTACAACTGGTTTGAGGATCATGGCGTTCCGTTGGTTGTGCAAGACGACGAATGCGTATTTCCGCAGGCACAGGACAGTCACGCCATCATCAATTGTTTCCTAAATGAGGCAAAGCAACTTGGAGTGAAAATCAAACTGGGCACAAAGATTAGCAATGCCGAGTCACTACTGAAGGCGAATGGAGGAAACTCCGACTATGTTGCTGTCACTGTGGGAGGTACGCCATCAAAAGAAGGGTGCGTTCCTTCTCTTTTCACTTTCAACATCAACGACTCCGCTCTAAAGAAACTCATGGGAACGGTGGTAGAAAATGCCATAGCCAGCATTCCGGGCACAAAAATGCGCGCTCAAGGACCGCTTCTCATCACACACTGGGGCATGAGCGGCCCCGCTATTCTCAAGCTTTCAAGCTATGCAGCACGCCATCTTGCAGAACAGAGCTACAAATCACCACTACTCATCAACTGGACAGGAGAAAGCAATTCTGAGGAAGTTCGTTCCCACATTATTTATCTATTAGAACAAAACCCGCAAAAGCAGATTGACAATGTTCGCCCATTCAATCTTCCTGCTCGACTTTGGGATTACCTGCTTGATAAAGCTTCGCTAAAAGGGAAAAGATGCTCAGAGATTGGCAAGAAAGGCACAAACCGCTTGACAGAACTGCTCACCAACGACACTCACCAAATAGCAAGTCGCTGCCACTACAAAGATGAATTTGTCACCTGCGGCGGCGTCAGCCTTGACTCTATTGACAAAAGCACCCTTGAAAGCAAATTCACCCCAAACCTTTTCTATGCCGGCGAGGTGCTTGACATTGATGGCATCACAGGAGGCTTCAACTTCCAAGCCGCTTGGACAACTGCCTATGCTGTTGCTAAAGGGATAGAAGGGAAAGTGAAAAATCGATAGTGACCTCCCCACTTACCCTTTTGCTCGCAAAGAGCAGAGTATCATGGAGTTACACAAGGTAAGTACAAAGCACCACACTTACCCTATACTTACCCTGACACTTACCCGATTGAGCCCCCGCAAAAAACACGAAAAAGGAAACTCACGAAAATAAAAAGGCACAAAGTCAATGACCTTGTGCCTAATTTTAGTTATGTGAAAAAGCCTATTACTTAACCATAACCTTCTTAACAGACATGTCAGACATCTTAACGATGTTGATGCCCTTCTGGAGCTTAGAAATCTTCTGACCTGCAGCGCTGTAGAT
>JAGHVC010000143.1 GCA_018064505.1 Candidatus Minthosoma caballi
AATATAATTAATATATAATGTGTTGAGATCTTTGAGTCTCTTTTCTTTTTAGGTAAGAGCATTCAATTCTTTAGATTACAAATTTATTATGTTTTCAATTATTGACAAAATTTAACTAACGCGACATTCGTATTGTTAACAATTATTAACTATAATATTGTTAACAAATCATGATTTTATTCCGTATAAGCTAAATTTAACAACTACACTTAGCAATTTTGAACATGAAAACAATTGTGTAAAATTGGGCTTGAAATGCACATGACTCATCCCCCTTTATTCATATAAGTTTATGCCTTTTTCCTCCATTAGCTTACGCCTTGTATCGACCGTGCGTTATGCCTTGTATCGACCGTGCGTTATGCCTTGTATCGTACAAGTGTTATGCCTTGTAACTTTCGAGCATTATAAGGCTTTGTGACGACAAACAGAAAACAATAAACCCCAGAAGTGACTGAGTGTACTTCTGAGATTTATTGCTCGTGAGTAAATTGTTGTTATATAATTACTTAACGATAACTTTTGCGGAGTATTTGCCAGCTGTCACAACATAGATGCCAGGTGCTTGAGTTGCGTGTGCAGCTACCTTTGCTCCTGTGATGCTGTGAACTTCGAAATCGTCAACATTCTCCACATATATAATATTGTTAATTACATACGGAACGATAGGAGAGCCTGCTGTTTCTACAACTTCAATTTCTTCAATAGCTGTTGGAGCAGAACCACCTTCAACATACTTTGCGATTGCAACCCATCCGAGGTCATCTTTCATTTCTGATGCATCAAGCTTTGTGCCGTCAGCAGTCTTTGTCTTTGAAGAGTCAGTTACTCGCTTCACTCTTGTGCCTGTAGTGAATGATATTTCGTCAATCTTCTCAGTGTTGTCACTTGCACGGCGAATCATTGTTGCAGCATCGTAGTTTGTTGTCTGAAGATTACCGAAAATCAATGGCTTAGCAAGCTTAAGTGTTTCTTCTCCAACCATGAAATAGTTTGACTTAGATGTTAAGCTATAAATCTGATTGTCAGTACCAATGCCAGCAGCAATCATTGTTCCGCTTTCTTTATCCATAGTGCCAATGCCTGGAGTGATGGCTAGGTAGCAAACATTCTGATTAATCTTTGATGCAGAGCCAACTTTCTCTTCGTACATTGTGATGCACTTGAATCCTGTGTTAGTTACATCCTTAATCTTAATTATGATAGGGTTTGCCTTGGCTGTAGGGTTGCGTAATTCTGTGAGAACAATAGGAGTAACACCCTCAGGGAAAGCAGTTTTGAAAGTGACTTGGCAAGTGTCAACCATATTTACCTTTACAACACCTACTTCGCAGTCAAGATCGTCATACTTGTAGTTGCCTTCCTTCATAGCCAAGAATGAAATCTCCTCATTCTTTGCCATAGTAGTTGACTTAGAAGTAACCCAAGGTAAAATCTGATATTTGAATGAAGTAGCCTTAGCGTCTGTAATAAGATTGCCAGGAATGAGGTCGGTATTCACATTAGAGATAAGTCCCATGAAGACAGCAGGAACTGTGCCCATTGTTTCAGAGAAATCTGCTGTGATTGGTTCTAAGTTTGTCACGGTAAGTTTGCCATACTGATACTCGTCTGTTCCTTGGGCTGAACCAAGAGTGACAGATACCTCAGCAGAATAGCGTGTCTTGCCATCAGAGTCATGGTTTGCAATACGGAAAGAAACAACGCCCGATTTGTCTGAAATGTCTAACTCTGGAACCTTTGTGTAAGAAACAGAAGGATTGTTTGAAGCAATCTGTCCTAAGTTTGCAATCTCAACCCACTTGCTGCTTTCTTCTGCAACTTTGCGCTCGATTGCCACATAGTCTGTTTGCTTGCCATTCAGGTGTGTCCAAGAGAGAGTAGCACGCTTTGATGACTTTAGCATTTCAATCTTCAAATCACTTGGCGACCAATAGTTCCATCCCATTGTGTATTCGTTAGCATCTGAGTACGAAGGATTTGACTTCAATGCTCCGTACCATTCTCCTGCACGAGTAAGCTTTCCGCCCAAGACAATTGTGCGGCAATCTTCTACCCAGTTGTAGAATGCGTATCTTTCAACATGAGGGTTATTCTCCAGAGCAGTTACGATATCCTTGACAGCATTAAGCTCTATCTTCTGGTTAGCATCCGAACCTGTTCTGTCGCTGCCTGTCCAGTTTGTCCAGTTAGCTCCGTAGTTCCACTCTGTAATCCAGATAGGTCTCTTGTATTTGTTATAAGTCTCGTTCATCTGCCAGTCGAAGTTTCCGCCATTGTTCAGCCAATAGCAGTGGTCAGCGATGAAGTCGATTCGGCAGTTATACTTTGTACAAAGATCCATGAAAGTAGAAAGCCATGAACCTCGGCAATCTCCAGACATTGCAGGTGAACCAATACGAAGACCTCCGCTATAAGCCTCATTTTGCCAAGAACCTGTAGCACCAAACATGCGTGCTTCTATTTCTTCAGGCTTTATGTATTGTTCGCGTGAATCTCCTTGGTTGTCAGGCTCATTGTTGCCAAGCACAGTATTGCATCCTGTCAATCCGTTAATGCCTCCCCATGAAGGCCATCCTTCGTGGTGATGCTGAGGAATGTACTCCATCATGTCATTCTTCCATCCACCGCCATCCCAGCCGTATCTCCATGTGATGTTGAGTTCGTCAAGCATTCCTGGGTCGCCAGCTGTACCTTTCTTTGTGACATTTCGCCATGGGAAAACACGAATGAAGCCTTCTCTGCCAGAGATGTACTTTCCGTAATTCACTTTGCTAAAGTCCACTTCGATATCATGGTCTTGAGCGATGAAAACCTTACTCCAGCCTTGGCCATTTGAATTGGTAGCAATTGTCACCATATAGCCTCGCTTCAGCTTGAAAGACTTGAAATTGTTAACCCAGCTTCCTGTTGTGTATTTTGTGTATGGAACGAAAGAGTTTGTTGCTTCTCCTCCGAATTCTGCTTCTGTATAAACAGTGAGAGGGCTGAATTTCAGTTCTGAGTGAGGGTAAACAATAGCACCATTCTTGTAAATCTCAAGCCAGCAGTTTACGCCATTCTCAGCTGCCTCTCCGTTGATTTTCACATTAGTGAGGAACTTAACAGCCTTTGATGGCTTGAGGCCTTCAAAAACTACAACAGCGTCGTCATTCTTTATGTCAACGGAACCTGCTGTTGCAAAAGGCTGTGTGCCTGTGATGATGTAGTCAACGGCTTCGGTAAGGTTTACCGCTTCTGTGCATTGACTAACAGTTTTCACTGTGTTTTGTGCATTAGCTACAAGGCTTGCAGCTAAAAGCATTGCCACGGTTAGTTTTCTTGCTATCATATTTTTTAGGTTTTAGTTTTAGTCTGAATTTATACTCTTATTTTGCTGTGTAGAAGTCTGTTATTCTCTGTATAGCTCTTGAACAAACAGGGCAGAAATCAAGCACTTCGTTTATCTTCATTCTGCACTCTTGAGCAGGTCGGTAGCATCCTTTTGTTTGATATCCAGCTCCTTCAAACACTCCTACAACCTGCGTGCATTTGTTCAAAGCATCCATTGACTTAGCATCGGAAGAGTCAATCTTTTTGAAGTCAGGAACCTTAGGGTCGAGTGGAGTAGGAATTGACTGTTTCTTTGGCATGAGGTCTGCCCATTTGCTTCCGAAATCATGCAGTGTAGTGATATTTGGCTCCCATGGCTCTGTGTCGGCAGGATACCATTCTTCTGCCATGTCATCATAAGCATACTCATCGGCAAGCCCTCCGTAAGAATGACCAAACTCATGCACGAAGACCTGCTTGAAAGTAGGGTGGTCTGATGTGGAGAATGTTACTTGGTTGTATATGCCTCCGCCGCCATAAGTATCACTGTTCACAAGCACCATGATATGCTCAAAAGGAACACCAGAGAGAATATCATAGATTTTATGCATGTCTTGGCTCATAAGGTAGCGGTTGGAATAGAAAGTATCATAATGGCTATTGGTAGGAGTGTTGTGCCAAACTCCTCTATGAGGGACAGAAGGGCCTGACTCTTTTGATGGAGAAGCTACGGCAACAACATTGAACTGTTCCTTCATGCTCTTGAAAGGCTCTCGTTCAAACAATGCATCTACCGCTCTTTGGCAATCAGCATAGAACTTGCCCATTTGAGCTTCTGTATATCCCTCTGCCACAATAGCTAAATCTACGCATGAAGTTAGATTTACTCCCTCAAAAGGATTGTATTTGCTTGCTACATAATCTCTTTTAGCATAAGTGTCATTCTTCTTTGCTGATGCGGTATTTTCTGCAGAGAATGCTCCTTTGCCCTTCCATACATAGTGGAAAGGAATGCCATTGTCTCCAATCTTTCTTATAAGAATGTCCTTGGGGTTGACTGTGTGGGTCATCTCGCTCACAACCTTCTGATGATTGTTTGTGAGGGTTATTGTCACATCAATAGTCTCCTTTGGAAAAGGAACATTATAGCTTGTCTGGAATGCTCGCTTCACATGTTTTGCTTCGTCATACTGCATGTATTCTTGAAACAAAGTGCTGAAAGTCCAAACATACAAGATTTCTTTTGTCTTGCTGTCTTTGATAGTGATTTGGCCGTTTCCGTTTAGGAACTTCTCGCTTAATCGGTTCTTTCTTCCTGCCCACTTCTCTTGGCGATACATTTGCTCAAGGTAGATGTCTTGCTTATTTACATCTCCCGCAAATATGTAGTCAAGTCTCAATGTTGCATCTTCGAAGTATTTGTCAAAATCTTGAGCAAATGCTTTAGAAGAGAAGATTAAAATTGCTAATAATAAACTAAGTAAGTATTTCATTTCTATGTATTAATTTTGTGACAAATATAGTTATTATTATCGAAAAAGGCACACTTTTCTGATTAAATTCTTATGGTTGTGAGATAAATTTATCTTGCAAATATTGTCCTGTATAGCTATAGGCACATTTTGAGATGACTTCTGGCGTGCCTTCTGCAACTAAGTTGCCTCCTGCCTTACCTCCTTCTGGTCCAAGGTCAATCACATGATCTGCACATTTTATTATATCCATGTTGTGTTCGATTATGACTATAGTATGTCCTCTGGATATCAAAGCATTAAAAGCTGCTAAAAGCTTCTTTATGTCGTGGAAATGCAAGCCTGTAGTTGGTTCGTCAAAGATGAACATAGTTGGTGTTGCTCTTTCTTGGCTTAGATAGTATGCAAGTTTAATGCGTTGGTTCTCACCTCCTGAGAGTGTAGAGGATGTTTGGCCAAGCTTGATGTAGCCTAATCCCACATCTTGCAAAGGCTTTAATTTGTTGATGACTCTCTTTTGGTTATGTTCTGTGAAGAATTCAACAGCTTGATTAATAGTCATATTGAGAACATCGTAAGCACTTTTTCCCTCAAACTTCACATCAAGGATATCGCTCTTGAATCTCTTGCCATGGCATGACTCACATTCAAGCACGATATCGTTCATGAATTGCATCTCCACGGTCACAGTTCCTTCTCCTTTGCACTCTTCGCAACGGCCACCATCAGTATTGAAAGAGAAGAAAGCAGCAGTGTAGCCTAATTGCTTTGAAAGCTGTTGATTAGCAAATAGTTTTCTTATCTCATCCCATGCACCAATGTAAGTCACAGGGTTGCTTCGTGAAGATGTTCCAATAGGATTCTGGTCAACAAAATCCACATGCTTTATCATGTCCACATCTCCCTCAAAACCACTGAATTGTCCAGGTTTCTCAGAACTCACTTCCAAAATACGCTTCAATCCTCTATACAGGATGCTTCGTATTAAAGTTGATTTGCCTGATCCAGAAACACCTGTGACGCAAGTCATCACATTCAAAGGAATCTTAACATCAAGTCCTTTGAGATTGTTCTCTCTTGCATTCTTGATGAGAATATAGTTGTTCCAAGGCCGGCGAGAAGAAGGAATCTCAATGGTCTCTGTTCCAAGCAGATAATCAAGAGTGTGAGATTTAAGTTTCAAATCCTTCTTAATCTTTGCAAGCTCTTTCTCGTCTTTAGGATTGCCTTGATATACAATCTCTCCACCTAATCTGCCTGCGTCGGGGCCAATGTCAATAATGTAGTCTGCTGCACGCATTATCTCTTCGTCATGCTCTACCACAACTACAGTATTGCCAAGCTGTTGCAGTTTCCTCAGCACATAAATAAGTCTTTGAGTGTCACGAGAATGCAATCCAATGCTTGGCTCGTCGAGAATGTACATACTGCCTACGAGGCTGCTTCCAAGGCTTGTAGCCAAATTGATTCTCTGGCTTTCACCACCTGAAAGAGTATTACTCATACGAGAAAGAGTAAGGTAGCTAAGACCCACATCAACAAGGAATTGGAGTCTGCTCTTTATTTCAACAAGAAGTCTCTTTGCAACTTTAGTTTCTGTCTCTGATACTTTCAAAGTCCTGAACCATTCGTGCAATTCATTCACAGGTATCTCGCATAACTCAGTAATGCTTTTGCCAGCAATCTTTACATATTCAGCTTCTTTCTTCAGTCGTTTTCCATGGCATACAGGGCATATTGTTTTTCCTCTGTATCTTGCCAGCATTACTCGGTACTGAATCTTATATTGATTCTCTTTGAGCATGTCGAAGAAGGCATCAATGCAAATAGAACGGTTGCCCCATTCGTTTATTTCCTCAACGCCATGCCAAAGGATA
Organism: Candidatus Minthosoma caballi; assembly: GCA_018064505.1. Taxonomy (GTDB): domain Bacteria; phylum Bacteroidota; class Bacteroidia; order Bacteroidales; family Bacteroidaceae; genus Minthosoma; species Minthosoma caballi. Next base: position 6,662 of record JAGHVC010000143.1, read on the forward strand.
TCCTTCTGTTCTTGAGTGAGTTTATAGTATGGGGTGAACACAGGGAAACCATATTTATCTGCTCTTCTGACAAACTCATTCTTCCATTCTCCCATTTTGTCCCCTTTCCAGCACACAACACAGCCTTCCTGCACGGAAAGTTCAGTGTTGGGAATCACAAGGCTTTCGTCAATGCCAATAACCTTGCTGTATCCCTCGCATTCAGGACAAGCACCAACAGGAGAGTTGAAAGAGAACATTTGGTCAGTAGGTTCTTCAAACTCAATGCCATCTGCTTCAAATTTCAGGGAGAAAGTCTGTGGCTTGCTTTCGTCGCTGAACTGCAAAATGCACACTCCATCTCCTTCATACAGAGCTGTTTGTGCGGAGTCAACGAGTCTTGATATGGTAGCTTTGTCATTGCTGACCTTTAAGCGGTCAATGACAAGTTTTATGTCCTTAGTTTTTTCTCCCTCATTGCTTGCAAGATAGTCAGCAATCTTCACAATCTCACCATCAACCTCAATTCTAAGAAATCCAGTCTTGTAGTCAATCTCAAGCTGCTCCTTAATGCTTCTGCCATTTCTTGCAATAAGAGGAGTCATCACAACAAATCTTGTACCTTCTGTATGAGAAAGCATGCAGTCAACAATATCGTCAGTTGTGTGCTTCTTCACTTCTTGTCCGCTGACAGGAGAGTAGGTTCTTCCTATTCTGGCAAAAAGCATGCGAAGATAGTCGTAGATTTCAGTGCTAGTGCCTACAGTGCTTCGAGGGTTGCGTGATGTAACCTTTTGTTCAATAGCAATAGCAGGTGAAATACCTTCTATGAAGTCGCATTCAGGCTTGTGCAGCCTTCCAAGGAATTGTCTTGCATAGGTGCTAAGGCTTTCAACATATCGCCTTTGCCCTTCTGCATACAATGTGTCGAAAGCTAACGAAGATTTACCTGAGCCACTGACTCCTGTAATCACCACCAGCTTGTCATGAGGAATCTGCACATCGATATTCTTCAGGTTGTTGACGCGAGCCCCCTTGATTGAAATGTAATCTTTTAGATTATTCTTCCCCTTCATTCACTGTTTAGCTTAAATTTACTTCAACTACTTTTCGATCTTTTTCGTTCTCAACCTCATACATTGTTCTTGGATGGAATCCAAACATATTAGCAACAATGTTCAACGGGAACTTCTGACAAGAAGTGTTGAACTCTCTCACGCTGCCGTTGTAGTATCTTCTTGAATACATAATTTCCTCTTCAATTCCAACAAGCTCCTTCTGCAGAGAGATATATGCATCGTCTGCTTTCAAGTCAGGGTAAGCCTCAGCTTGCATCAAGATTCTATTCACGGCTTGGCCAATCTTCATTTCCGAATTAACCTTCTCGTTTGTGGTTATCACTCCGCTTCTATGGTTTGCCGCCTTTTGCAGAGTCTCAGCTTCGTATTTTGTGTATCCTCTAACAATGCTTACAAGGCTTGGTACCAAGTCAAATCTTTTTTTCATGCAAACATCCATTAAGGAAAATGCCTCTTCCACCTTGTTGCGAGCAGTAATGAGAATATTGTAAGCAACAAAGCCATAGATGATTATTGCAAGGCCAAGCACGCCTACGATGATTAATTGAATACTCATTTGTTGGTTTTGTTAGTTTTTCAGAGAAACAAGCTTATTTCTTCTTGCAAATATTCATGGCAACCCTCCATGCACCTCTTCCTCCCATGTGGGTATAGAAGATGAGGCAGTTGCCAATGATTTTCTGCCAAAGAGTAGGGTGGAAGTTCTCGTTGCGGAACACCTCGATAGTATTAGCAGCCATTTTGTAGTTGGCTCGCTTTCCTGTCAGCTTTTCGTTGAGCACATTTCCAAGCAGGATGCCAGTGCGGTAATAAAGCGGAAGCATAAGCTTGTCAAGATGAGGGTAGAGGCAGTCGAGGTTTTGAGCATGATGAAGAGATAATGGCTGAAGTATTGAAGAATTCAGGTTGTTTACAGCCACTGTAAGAGTGCGTATTAACTGCTTATAGTTGTTTGTGAAAGAGTCGCCTGTAATGCTTTCAGCATGCACATTGATGGTGTGAAAAGCCTTTCCCTGAAACCAAAGAATCTTTGGCTGATGCAGCATTGCACGAAGTCCGAGTTCCCAGTCGTCCCATATTCTGCACTCAACATTCCATGCTCCGATTTCCTTGACATAGTTTGTACGGAACACCATGCTTGGAGTGTTGAGCACATTGGCCAGAATCTGTGCTTTAGGGTCAGAGAATGGTATGTATTCTCGCATCTTTTCCTTCCCTCCGATGTTCATCTTTGTAGGCACGGCAATCATGTCATATCCTTCGGTGTTGAGCTGATTCATTACGCTGAGGAACTCTTTGTCGAAGAGATCGTCGCTGTCGAAGAAATACACCCATTCTGTCTTGCAAGACTTCAGGCCTTTGTTTCTTGCTGCTGCAGCTCCTGGGAAGGTTTCTCTGAGCAATGTGAAGTTAGTGCGGTCCTTGATATATTGTTCGCAGAATTGGTAAGTTCCGTCAGTACTCTCATTATCCACAATGATAACCTCTTTTGGCTGCACGGAAGAGTTAACAATAGAATCAAGAGTATGACCAATATACTCTCTTCTATTCTTTACTGGTATGATGATTGTTATTTCCACTGTATACGATTTATGATTTATTATTTATTTGCAAATATATACAAAAAATAGAAGAACAAAGAACTAAGAAAGGAAAAAATCACTTATCTTTGCAAAAACATAAATATAGACTAATTCCCTGTACATATTTATTCATCACAAATTGCAATGAAAATACTTCTTCTTGGTGACTATAGCAATGTGCATTGCGTATTGGCTGAAGGTTTCAAAGCCTTAGGTCACGAATGTGTAGTTGCCAGCGATGGAGACAAATGGAAGGATTATCCTCGTGACATTGACCTTAAGAGAGAGTTTGGAATTAAGGGAAACGCCTCTTTCTTTTTCAGGCTTTTGAGTGCTCTTCCTTCTTTCAGAGGCTATGATGTGGTGCAGCTCATCAATCCTATTTTCGTAGAGCTTAAGGCTGAAAAGATACCTCCGATCTACAAATATATTCGCAAGCATAATAGCAAGATTGTGCTTGGATCTTTTGGCATGGATTACTATTGGGCTCATGTCAACACTTACAAGCGTCCTTTGAGATACAGTGACTTCAATTTTGGTGACACAATTCGCACAGATGCTGATGCAGAATTGCATCGCAATGAGTGGATAGGCACTCCAAAAGAAGACCTCACAAAGATGATTGCTGCCGATTGTGATGGCATTGTGGCTGGATTGCAAGAGTATTGGGCCACTTACAATGCTATGGATGAGCTTCGTGACAAGATGACCTACATTCCTTTTCCGATAAAAATGCCTGAAAATGTGCATGTTGTGGATAATGGAGACAAGGTGAGAATCTTTGTCGGCATCAGCAAAGGCCGTTCTTCCTATAAGGGAACGGACATCATGCTTGCAGCTGCAAAGGCTGTGCAGGAGAAGTATCCAGACAAGCTTGAATTGCAGATTGCCAGTGGTGTGCCTTTTGCTCAGTATCAGCACATGATGGACACAAGCGATGCCATTCTCGATCAGCTCTATAGCTACACTCCTGCTATGAACTCTCTTCTTGCAATGTCGAAAGGGATAATAAATGTAGGAGGCGGTGAACCAGAGAATTATGAAATACTTGGTGAAGAAGAATTGAGGCCTATCATCAATGTTCTTCCCAACTTCGAGAGCTGTTATGAAGAGCTTGAAAAGCTTGTGCTCAACCCTCATCGCATTCCAGAGCTTAAGCAACAAAGCATCCAGTATGTGAAGAAGCATCACGACTACATAAAGGTCGCTCAAGAGTATATTGATTTCTATAAAACTTTGTTTTAGTGATAATAATAAAAAACTAATAGAGTTTTTAAACACAGAGGACTCAGAGGGCTCGGAGTTATATCTTAATCCGAATGGGAATTTAAAACTTTGAGTCCTCTGAGAACTCTGAGTTTTAAAGTAATAAGCTATTTATTACACGCGTTACTTAGCAAGGCCATATTGAGCTAAAACAAGAATATTCCTTTGCACATATTGTACATAATAGGGAAAGGGTTTGCGCTGTTATGAACCAAGTGCCATCCTGCTTCTTTCACAGTACGCCATAGGGCATTTCTCGTGCCGAAAATATGCTTGAATGTGGCTCCTTTTGAGATTTGCACCTTTCTGTCTTGTAGGAACTTATCTCCAGTTGTTAGAGGATTTGATGAAACAACTACTTCTGGAATGAAGATGGCCTTGTAGCCGTCTTTAATAGCATCGAAAAGGAACACATCCTCCTCTCCTGAACAGAGCTTTTCGCTTCCAAGGCCGAATCTTATGTCGAAGTTTGTACAGACAGACTTCTTAAATGAAATCTCCATCGAAGTAGGGTAGTAGCCTTCATTGCAAGCATCTGCATAGCTCATGGCCTCAGCAGGGTATTTTTTCATTTCCTTTCCGTCGTAGCCAATGGCTTTGAAACAGATGATGTCAGCCTCCTTGTGAGCATTGTAGGAAGAGAAAATGGCATCGATGTATGCTTCTGTGTACCTGTTGTCATCGTCAGCAATCAATCGTATGTCTGCACTCGAATGAGCTAAGGCATTGTTTCTGTTGAGGCTCAATCCTCGTCCTTCTATGGAATGAATGGTCACATCCTCTCGTTGCAGAAGCTCAGCAGGAATCATCTGCTTAAACTTCTCGTCAGTGTACTGCATAGACACAACATAGCTGACCCCGCTTTTCTGCGGAATCAGTACATCAGGCACCTTCTTTATGCCATCATCTATTGTGCAAATGAGAATGTCAAGTGTCATCCACTTACCCCTTTACCAACGCAGCAATCTTTTCCAAATAGAGCTTGTCTGTCTCGTCAAAAGTTGATAGATTCTCACTGTCAATGTCGAGGACTGCAAAAACACAGTTGTCCTTCATCAGAGGAACGACAATCTCGCTTTTGCTTGCTGAAGAACAAGCTATGTGACCAGGAAATTGCTCCACATCTGGCACCACTTGAGTTTCTGCTTTCTCCCATGCAGTGCCACACACACCCTTGCCTTTACGAATGCGAGTACAAGCCAAAGGTCCCTGAAAAGGCCCTAAAACAAGAGTCTGCTTTTCACCCTCATTCACAACTCGGTAGAATCCTGTCCACCAGAAACCGAAAGTCTCATGAAGCATCGAAGCCACATTTGCCATATTAGCAATCATGTCAGGTTCGTCTTCGATAACAGCCTGAATTTGAGGCACGAGAGCTTCGTACTTCTCGGCTTTAGTTCCTTCTATTATGTCTAAATGTTCAGCCAAAACTTGTGATTTAAATTCTATAAGAAGATTAAACGACTAAACGAATAATCGAGAAATCGGCTAATCGATTAACGACTAAATGATTCCCCCCCCTCTCAGAACTGCTCCAAAATCCTGATTCTCTCAGCAGTGTCAGGGTGAGTCTTAAACAGCTCATCGATAGAGTCCATGAAACTCTGCTTAATCTTCTTTGGACGGATGATGAAAAGCTGAGCTACATCCTCGCGAGTCACATTCTGCAATCCTGGGTCATTGCTTATCTTTCTCAGGGCAGAAGCTAATGCTCGAGGGTTTCCGCATAGTTCTGCACCTCCTGCATCAGCCATGAATTCTCGTTTTCTGCTGATTGCAAATCTTGTGAGCAGAGTGAGGAAATATGCTATTGCAGTGCATACGATAGCTGCCACAATAATCACCAGAATAGCCACACCTCCGTTGCCTTCGCCCTTCTTCAGGCTGTTTCGTCGGCTTCCTCCTCCATAATAGAAAAGACGCCAGATGTTGCGAGGGAAGAAGTTCAGCATAGTAGAGAGTATGCCCACGAAGACAATGCTGATGATGAGCACTTTAGTGTCCTTGTTGCGAATGTGAGTAAGCTCATGCCCAATCACTCCTGCAAGTTCCTCGTCGTCCAGGCGGTTGATGATGCCTGTAGTCAGAGTGACGGTGTAGGTCTTCTTGTTTATACCAGAAGCAAAAGCATTAAGCTGAGGATCGTCAACAATGTTGATTTTCGGCATATCCATGCCACAAGTCATGCAGAGATTCTCCACAATGTTGTAGATGCGAGGATTCTCCCTTCTTTGCAGTGGCTTTGCTCCTGTGGCTCTGTTTATCATGCTTGAGTGGAAACTGTAGGCAATGATGAACCATATTCCCACTATTCCTACAGCAAAAGGAGCAAAATAGAGAAACATCTCGTTGGTGGCATCTGCATTGAAGGAGTAAACCTCCGAGTCTGTATAGATGTCATACACGCTATCCACTCCGAAGATGCAGCAGAACACCCACAGCATGCCCAGTATTATTATAGAAAAAGAAAACAGCAGCAAAATGCTGTTCCTGTGGTAGTTATTATTATGGT
>JAGHVC010000034.1 GCA_018064505.1 Candidatus Minthosoma caballi
CAAATTCAAATCGTTGCGCACGAAAATCTCTTGCAACTAACTATAATTCAATTATTTCAAAGAACGATTAGCGATTTTTAGTGGACAGTAGTGATTACAAACAACAAATAATAATTATTTGCTCGTATATAGATTTTATTTATTCGTATATTGTTTATATATGCATTTATTTGTATATTGTTTATATATGCTCGTATCAAGCTTTTAGTCGCTCGAATTAAGATCTTATTCGCTCATATTAAGCTTTTCGTCGTTCATATTAATCATATTAAGCCGTTAGGCGCCCATATTAAGCTGACAATCGTTCGAATTAAGCTCTAATTATCTCCTATCACGCTCTGTTTTTGGCCGCTTCAAGCCTCATCCGCTCATATCAAGCTCATTTTTTCTCCTATCACGCTCTATTTATGGTCGCTTCAAGCCTCATCCGCTCATATCAAGCTCAATTTTTTCTCTTATCACGCTCTATTTATGGTCGCTTCAAGCTTCATCCGCTCGCATCAAGCTCTATTTTTTCTCCTATCGTGCTTTATTTATGATTGCATTCGCCCATATCAATAAATATTTGGCAATACGAGATACGGCAGTTTTCACATAGCCAAGGGCATATACAAACGAAAACAAGCGTTTTGAGAACAAATTACAATTTGTACAAAGAGCGACTTGAATGTCAAACTCATTCTGTATTATGGATTTTCCTTCGCATATGTCAAGCAAGTTGACAGCTATTTGTAATTTGCTTTATCATTGCAAAAAAGAATCCTCATGAAATACAATGCAAACTTAACAAAAAAGACTGAATTACAATAATAATTGAGTGGAAAACTTATTATAAAACAAAAAAAAGACCGTATGCAATTGAACATACGGTCTTTTCAGATATTGTGCAATAAAATTATTCTGCTGCTGTTTCTGCAGGTGCTTCTGCTGGAGCCTCTGTAGCCTCTGCTGCTGGTGCCTCAGCAACTTCTGCCTTTGGAGCAGACTTGCGAGAACGACGAGTACGAGTCTTCTTTGCTTCAGTCTTAGCCATATTCTCGTCAAAGTCAACGAGCTCGATGAATGCCATATCAGCATCATCATTAGCACGCTTACCAAGCTTAATGATACGAGTGTAGCCACCAGGACGGTTAGCAACAGCTGTTGCTACAGCACCGAAAAGCTCCTGAATAGCATACTTATTCTGAAGGTAGCTGAATACAACACGGCGAGATGCTGTAGTATCATCCTTTGCCTTTGTAATCAGTGGCTCAATATACATACGAAGAGCCTTAGCCTTTGGGAGAGTTGTTGTGATTCTCTTGTGAAGAATCAGCGATGTTGCCATATTAGACAACATTGCAGCACGGTGAGCGTGCTTACGACTCAGGTGGTTGAATTTCTTATTGTGTCTCATTTTTTAGTCTTTGTCTAATTTATACTTAGAAATATCAGTTCCGAACGAAAGGTTCAAGCTCTCAAGCAAGTCGTCAAGCTCTGTGAGTGACTTCTTACCAAAGTTGCGGAACTTGAGCAAATCAGTTTTGTTAAATTGTACGAGATCGCCGAGAGTCTCAACATCAGCAGCCTTCAAGCAATTGAGGGCACGAACTGAAAGATTCATATCGACAAGCTTAGTCTTAAGCAACTGACGCATACGCAATACCTCTTCATCAAACTCTTCATTACCATCAAGATCAGCATTCTCGAGAGTAATCTTCTCATCAGAGAATAACATAAGATGATAAATAAGAATCTTAGATGCTTCACGAAGCGCATCCTTTGGATGAATAGAACCATCTGTTGTAATCTCAAGAACCAACTTTTCATAGTCAGTCTTCTGAGCTACACGATAATTCTCAACTGCGAACTTGACGTTGCGTATTGGAGTGTAAATTGAATCAATAGCAATCTCGTTGATCTCCTTGCAGTATTCACGATTCTCGTCTGCAGGAACATATCCACGACCTTTATTGATATTCAATTCAATCTCCAAAGTTGCTTGAGGATCCAAATGACAAATTACCAAATCAGGATTTAACACTCCAAATCCACTGAGATACTTGTTAATATCTCCAGCCTTAAACTCGGTTGAATTCTCGATAGAAATTGAAACTTTTTCATTTTCAATCCCATCAGCGACTTGCTTGAATCGAACTTGTTTCAGATTCAAGATAATGTTGGTAACATCCTCCTTCACTCCTGGAATTGTTGAGAACTCATGCTCAACACCTGCTATACGGATAGTGTTAATCGCATAGCCTTCAAGAGAAGAAATAAGAATGCGGCGCAAAGGATTACCAATGGTAATTCCATAACCTGGCTCCAAAGGACGGAATTCAAACTTTCCGTACTTGTCGTCAGCTTCCAACATTACTACTTTTTCTGGTTTTTGAAATGCTAATATCGCCATTTGTTTAATTATTATTTAGAGTACAACTCGACAATCATCTGCTCCTTGATATTCTCAGGAATGTCTGCACGCTCTGGCATGTGAAGGAACTTTCCACCCTTTACGCTCTCATCCCACTCAATCCATGGGTATTTGCTGTGGTTAAATCCTGCAAGAGCAGCATCAATTACCTCAAGGCTCTTTGCTTTCTCGCGAACAGCTACAATCTGACCAGGGAGAACAGTGAATGAAGGGATGTTAACAACCTGACCGTTTACTGTGATGTGCTTGTGGCTTACAAGCTGACGAGCAGCAGCACGAGTTGGAGCAAGACCAAGACGGAAAACTACATTGTCAAGACGAGACTCAAGAAGCTGAAGAAGAACCTCACCTGTTACGCCTGAAGTCTTAGAAGCCTTCTCGAAAAGGTTACGGAACTGACGCTCGAGTACTCCGTAAGTATACTTAGCCTTTTGCTTCTCAGCAAGCATGAGACCGTACTCAGAAGACTTCTTACGACGGTTATTACCATGCTGACCTGGAGCAAAATTTCTCTTAGACAAAACCTTGTCTGGTCCAAAGATTGCCTCACCGAAACGGCGAGAAATTCTTGATTTAGGTCCAATATATCTAGCCATATTTTTCTTAATAATTGAATGTCTAATAAGAATTCAGCTCTCAGCAGCAGTCGCAGAAAGGAAAGATGCGACAAAATGAGCTGAATAATATTATGACATAATAATAATAATTAAACTCTTCTTCTCTTAGGAGGACGACAACCGTTGTGTGGAAGTGGAGTAACATCAATGATTTCTGTTACTTCAATACCTGCTGCGTGGCAACCACGAACAGCAGCCTCACGACCGTTACCTGGACCCTTTACATAAGCAACAACCTTTCGGAGGCCGAGGTCAAATGCGACCTTAGCGCAATCCTGAGCTGCCATCTGTGCGGCATAAGGAGTGTTCTTCTTAGAGCCACGGAAACCCATCTTACCAGCAGCAGACCAAGAAATAACATTACCTTCGCTGTTAGCAAGAGTAACGATGATGTTGTTGAATGAAGAGTGTACATGAAGCTGACCCTCTGCAGTAACCTTGACATTTCTCTTCTTTGCAGAAGTTGTTTTCTTTGCCATATCTAATTAATGTTTTGTAGGTACTACTTATTACTTAGTTGCCTTCTTCTTATTTGCAACTGTTTTCTTCTTACCCTTACGAGTACGAGCATTGTTCTTTGTGCTCTGGCCGCGTACTGGGAGACCAAGACGATGACGAATACCACGGTAGCAACCGATATCCATCAAACGCTTGATGTTAAGCTGGATCTCAGAACGAAGGTCACCTTCTACCTTATACTCAGCTGCGATTACCTCACGGATCTTACCAGCCTGATCGTCTGTCCAGTCCTTAACTTTAATATCTTTGTCTACGCCAGCCTTCTCGAGGATCTTGGCTGAGCTGCTGCGTCCAATACCGAAAATGTATGTTAACGCAATTTCACCTCTCTTATTCTGAGG
>JAGHVC010000054.1 GCA_018064505.1 Candidatus Minthosoma caballi
TTTATATACTGGCTAATAAATTACAAAAGTAATATAAAATATTAAAATGAACAAAAATAAGTTAAAATTATAGCCTTATTAGCCAGCAAAACAACAATTTCTTGTGTTTTTTGTTCCAAAAGTCTCTGCCCGTCACGCTTCATTGCTTACGCCTTGTAAGCCATATCGCTTCTGCCCGATAAGCGATGATGCGTGGCGGGCGCAAGCTTTACTTCACCGACAACTTATAAATACAGGTGTGAACAGCTTTCTCCCCTGGGTTGAGCACTGTGGATGGGAACTCTGGGCGATTTGGGGAGTCTGGGTACTTCTGGGTTTCCAATGCAATGGCTGTGCGAGCGCCTGTATATACCTGCATGCCTGGCTGATTGCACCACACTTCCATTTGTCTTCCTGACTTTGGCGAATAGAGAACAGCAACTTTTTCTACTATTCCTTCTGCCTTATGATTCAAGCAGAAGTTGTTGTCATACTGGAATACCTTGCCCTCTGGAATCTCAAATCTCATGCCTGGACCTCTTGGAGCGTTTGGATCGCGCTTTGGCAGTTCCATAATACGCTCGCCAAGCCTGACTGGCGAACGGAAATCGTACAATGTGCCATCCACACTCAGAAACTTTCCTGTAGGTATGTTGCTTCTATCTGCTTCTGTTGTCTGGTCGGCAAACACTGTAAGTTCGTGATCCATTATGTCACCATGCCCTATGCCATCAAGATTGAAATATGAGTGGCAGGTTGTGTTCACAACTGTTGCCTTGTCTGTTGTGGATTCAAAGCAGAGAGAGAGCCCGTTATCCTTTGTGATGGAATATGTCAGAGTGGTGGTTAAACGGCCAGGGAAACCATCTTCGCCGTCTGGAAGAATGCACTGCATGACAACTTTGTTCTTAGTTGCTTTCAGCACTGTCCACACTACCCTGTCAAAGCCTTTCACTCCGCCGTGCAGAGTGTGAGGGCCACTATTCTTTGTGATGTTATACTCTTTGCCGTTGAGCGTGAATTTAGCGTTTGAAATACGATTTGCATAGCGGCCAACTGCTGGTCCTACCTGTCCAAGGTTGTAATTCACATATCCTCCAATGGCAGGATAGCTGGTGACAAGATTCTCGTAGTTCCCGTCTTTATCAGGCGAAAAGAACGAAACAATGAAACCGCCATAGTTTGTCACCTGAGCAGCAACTGTGCCGTTTGAGATTGTGTACAGTGCCACTTTCTTTCCATCCATGATTGTGTCGTATGGCGCTGGATTGAGCAGCGGAATATTGTTCTTTGCAGCAAACATGGTCACTGCAACTGCGATTAGAGAAACAAAAGCTAGTAATCTTTTCATGATTATCAATATTTATTCGTATTTTTGCACAAATATATACGATTATTTCGGCATTATCAAGAAATATGACAAAAAACATCATTGATGCAGAGAAACTGCCTGCTCATGCCATAGCAGACAGGGTGAACTGTCAATTGGCAGAGCATAACACCCTCGTCATCACAGCTCCTCCCGGAGCGGGCAAATCTACTTTACTGCCACTCACTATCCTGCAGTCGCTCGCCGACGGAGGCAAAGTGCTTGTGCTTGAGCCTCGTAGGCTTGCAGCACGGCAAATTGCTGAGCGCATGGCATACATGCTGGGCGAGCCTGTTGGCAAAACTGTCGGCTACAGAGTGCGCCATGAGACCAAAGTGTCAGACGGAACTCGCATTGAGGTGCTCACAGAGGGCATCTTGACTCGCATGCTTGTTGCCGACTCTATGTTAGATGGTGTTTCTGTTGTCATTTTTGATGAATTTCACGAACGAAGCCTCAACTCCGATGCAGCCTTAGCACTCACTCGAGAAGCACAGCAAATAGTGCGACCCGATCTCCGCATTGTCATAATGTCTGCCACCATCGACACATCCTTCATTTGCCAATCGCTAAGCGCACCTTTGATTGAAAGCGAAGGACGAATGTTTCCCGTAGAAATTGTATATTCTAAAAATGAAATTCCATTTCCTGCTACTGACACGAGGGAAATAGCAGCGGCTACTGTCCGCACCATTCTCCAAGCTCACAGAGAACACGAAGGCGACATTCTCGTTTTTCTTCCTGGCGAAGCTGATATCCGTCGCTGTCAAGACATGCTCGGCTCTTCATTAGGCAACACTCATGTGTGTCCGCTTTACGGAATGCTTTCTCCTCAAGAACAGCGTTCTGCTATTGCTCCAAGCGTTGCCGGAGAAAGAAAAGTGGTGCTTGCAACATCTATTGCTGAGACCTCCATCACCATCGAAGGCGTGAGGATTGTCATTGATTCCGGGCTTTGCCGCAAGATGGTTTTCGATTCGCGCAGCAGCCTCAGTCATCTTGAAACCGCACGCATCAGCATGGATATGGCAAATCAGCGATGCGGAAGAGCTGGGCGAGTTGCGCCTGGAGTATGCTACCGCCTTTGGAATAAAGCCACCGAGCATCGCATGGACGAATGCCGCAGTCCAGAGATTGCCGATGCCGATCTCTCCCCTATGCTTCTTGACATTGCTGCATGGGGAGAATGCGACGCTGCCAACCTTGCATGGCTCACGCCTCCACCGTCATCTCATGTCACACAGGGCAATGCTTTACTTAGACTTCTCAATGCTATTGATGATAATGGCAAAATCACCCCTCATGGGCGAACACTCTGGAAGCATCCGTACCATCCGCGCATAGCTCACATGCTTGCAAAAGCTGAGCATGCGGGACTCAAGCCTTTAGCAACTAAGATTGCAGAGATGCTTGAATCTCCACCTAATTCCTGGCCAAAGCATCTTTATGAGCCTAACACAGGGAAGCTTCTTGCATACGCATATCCTGAGCGCATAGCTCAGCAGCAAAAAGAAGGGATTGGCAAATTTCGTCTTGCTAACGGAAGCAACGCCACTGCAGATTCTTCTGATGACCTCGCTCTTCACGACTGGATTGTCATTGCAAGCATGAACGCCACTGCCAATGGCAACATACACCTTGCCGCCCCTCTCACTCTGGAAGATGTCGTTGAGCACGCTTCAGAGCGCGACAACATCTCATGGGACAACAAGCAAGGCACAATCATTGCACGCAGAGAGCAACGCGTAGGGAATCTCGTCGTCGGCTCTCGCCCCATCAGCGACGGCAATCGCGAGCAAATCGTTTCTACCATTTGCGAAGCAGCAAAGAAACTTGGCACAAGCATGCTTGATTTCTCAGATGCAGTACAGAACCTGCAACGCCGCATAGCAACTGCATCACTATGGCATCCAGAATTAGAACTTCCAGATGTTTCAACCGACACCATTCTGCAATCTTCTCCCGAATGGCTGCCTTTATATATAGGCAAGGCAACCACCACTTCGGAGCTGAAAAAGATTGATCTTACGGCTACAATATGGGGATTGCTGTCCTACGAACAACAGGAAGCTGTTGAACGCATAGCCCCTACCCATATCCACATGCCGTCTGGGCGAAAGGCACGCATAGAATATCGTCAAGGAGCTGAACAGCCAATCCTTCGCGTGCGTCTGCAAGAATGCTTTGGGATGACTGACACCCCAAGAGTGGATAACGGCAAGCGACCTATACTTATGGAATTGCTGTCGCCTGGCTTCAAACCTGTTCAGCTGACACAAGACTTGAAAAGCTTCTGGTCGAGCACATATTTTGATGTGCGCAAGGAACTGCGACGACGCTACCCTAAACATTCTTGGCCAGAAGATCCAGGGAAAGGTAAAGGTTAAGGGCTAAAAGGCTAAGGTTAAGGGGTAAGGGTAAAAGGTTAAAGGTAAAAGGAACCCCACCCCAGCCCTCCCCTCAGAGGGAGGGAGTGCCATGCGGATAGAAGTTAAGCCAGAAACAAGCACATAACTGGATAAAAAAGCGGAATATTATGCTTATTCTTTTCCATATTAGAAAAAAAGCCTATCTTTGCGACTATTATATATGTTAGAAACAACGAGAGAGGCATTTATTATTCACAATGAAGCAGCCTTAGCTCTGAAAAATCAAACAATCATGAGAACCTTTAAGTTACTAGCCGCGGCATTGTCGTCCGCAGTATTCATGTCGTTCACCACCACCGACAAGGATCAATACGACTACCCTTTTCAAAACCCTAACCTCCCTGTAGAGAAGCGTGTTGACGACCTCATCAGCCGCCTCACGCCAGAAGAGAAAGTGGGCATGATGATGAATCGCTCAGCAGCAGTAGAGCGTCTTGGCATCCCTGCATACAACCGGTGGGGTGAAGCATGCCATGGACTCATGGGAGTCAGCGATGTTACCGTTTTCCCACAGTGTATAGCACTTGCTTCCACATTTGACGATGCTGCAGAGCTAAAAGCTTATACTATGGTATCTGATGAAGCACGCGGACGCTACAATTCTCTTCCACGCACTGGCGACATCGGTCCTTATGTATCTGCTCTTCCAAACCTCACATTCTGGGCTCCGAATGTAAATATATTCCGCGATCCTCGCTGGGGCCGTGGACAGGAAACTTACGGAGAAGATCCTTACCTCAGCTCACGAATGGGACTCAATGTTGTGCTTGGAATGCAAGGCAACGACAAAAAATACTATAAGACTCATGCATGTGCTAAGCACTTTGCCATCCACAGCGGCCCAGAGCCTTTGCGACACAAGTTCAATGCCGAGCCTACAGGACGCGACCTTTGGGAAACATACCTTCCTGCTTTCAAGACCCTCGTCACAGAAGGCAATGTGCAGGAAGTCATGTGTGCCTACAGCGCTTACCAAGGTGAGCCTTGCTGCACATCTAGCCGTCTGCTCGTACATATCCTCCGCGACCGCTGGCATTTCAATGGCCTTGTAGTCAGTGACTGCGATGCAATTAATGACTTTTACAACAAAGGTGCTCACGGCACACATGCTAACGCTATGGTTGCCAGCACAGAAGCTGTACGCAATGGCACTGACCTCGAATGCGGCAAGAGCTATCAGTCACTTGTTGAGGGCATGAAACAAGGCGCTATCAAGGAGTCGGAACTGGATGTTTCTCTTCGCCGTCTTATCAAGGCACGCATCGAGCTCGGCATGTTCGACCCTGACGAGATGAACCCCTACTCTACCATTCCTGGCAGCGTAGTAGATTGCCAAGCCCACCGCGACCATGCGCTTCTCCTTGCTCGTGAAGCACAGGTGCTCCTCAAGAACAAAAACAATGTGCTCCCTCTCTCAAAGAGCCTCAAGCGCATTGCTGTAGTTGGTCCTAATGCTGACAATGCAGAGATGATGCGTGGAAACTACAGCGGCACTCCTACTCACTGTGTCACTATTCTTCAAGGCATCAAGAATAAGATGCCAAACGCTCAGGTTGACTACATTAAAGGATGTGAGATTGAGAACGAGTACATCCAAGTGCCTAAGATGCAACTCATAAAGGGTAATGGCAAAGATGGATTCTATTGTGAATACTACGCATCTACCGACTGGACAGGCAACACCGTCCGCACAGACAATGCCACTACAATCAATTACATGACTGATGGCGGATACGGCTTCGGAGCAGGAGTTCCATCAAGCGACTTCACAGCTCGCTACACAGGCAAGTTCACAAGCGACTTCACTGGCGACCTTTGCATTTCTATCAGCGGTACATCTTATACAGTTATGATGGATGGTGACAGCATCGGCAGTTCAAATCCAAAGCCTCTTTCATTCACATTCACTCCAGGCATGGAACTCACAGAGGCACAGCGTCAGGAACTCATGGCAAGCGGCATGTTCCGTCGCCGTGGTCCAAATGTCATCATGAAATCTGTTGAGGCTGGTAAGACATACGATCTCGAGATTCTTTTCAAGTCAGCAGCTGCAGGCAGCAATTCACGCCTCACAGTCGATGTTTACCAGCGTCGCATTGCAGAGTTTGAGGAGCTTAAGAATCAGGTAAAAGCATACGATGCGGTAATATATGTTGGTGGCATCACCTCATCGCAAGAGGGTGAAGGTCATGAGCGCAGCACCATCGAGCTTCCTGCAGTGCAGCAGCGCTGCATCAAGGCTCTCAGCGAATCAGGCAAGCCAGTCATATTCGTAAGCTGTTCTGGCAGCTGCATCGCACTTGGCGAAGTTGAGCCATACTACGATGCGCTTCTTCAGAGCTGGTACTCTGGACAGGAAGGTGGCACTGCTATTGCAGATGTTCTCTTCGGTGACTTCAACCCTTCAGGAAAGCTTCCTGTAACATTCTACAAGTCAACTGATCAGCTCCCTGATTTCCAAGATTACAGCATGAACAACCGCACTTATCGCTACTTCACTGGCACTCCTCTCTATGCATTCGGCTACGGACAGAGCTACACTCAGTTCCAGTTCGGACAGGCTAAGCTTTCAAAATCGGCAATCAAGGCTGGCAAGAGCGTTGACATCACTATCCCTGTCAGCAACACAGGATCAATGGACGGCGCAGAGGTGGTACAGGTATATGTAAAGAGCCTCACTAATCCAGATGCTCCAATCAAGTCGCTCAAGGCTTACCGCCGCGTAGAAGTTGCTTCAGGCAGTACAGCCACTGTAAAGCTTACTCTCGCACCTGATGCATTTGCGTACTATAAGGAATCTAAGGATGACCTCGCAATTTTCCCAGGCCGCTATCAGATTCTCTACGGCAACTCATCACGAGATGCAGATCTCAAGTCTCTCTCATTAGAGGTGAAAGAGTAATATAAATGATTCATATACAACAAGTTCGTAATTTATAGAAGTTAGAGGAGTTAAAGACGAATGTTATGCTCTTCCCATCCTATGGTATCGTCTTTAACTCCTCTAATTTCTCAAACCATGGCCCGCCTACTAAAGCTGATCAAGCCATATTTTCAAGTCTTGCATCATCTCCTTATGATATTTGAACCATTGTCCACACCCCCATCCGTGACCGCCTGAAGGATATACATGCATTGAAGCCTTTACCTTAGCCTTCTTCAATGCAAGATAATACTCTGCCGAGTTTGCAGGTGGCACAAGGAAATCGTCATCAGACAAAAGCAAGATTGCTGGAGGAGTGTCTGCATTCACTTGCAAAGCATTGCTATACTCCTTTTCCTGTTCTTCTGTGGCATTCTCGCCTACGAAGCAGTTATGAGAATCCATGTGAGTGATTGACTTATCCATTGAAATTACTGGATAGAACAGAATCTGGAAGTTTGGGCGAGTGGCCTCGTCGCTGTGAGTGGCAATAGTAGAAGCCAAGTGACCGCCAGCAGACGAGCCAAGAATGCCAACCTTCTGAGGATCAATGCCCCATTTCTCTGCATTCTCGCGAATCAATCTCATTGCTTCCTTAGCGTCACTCATTGGCACTTCCTTGTTTCCGTTTGGCATTCGGTAGCTGAGCACGATAGTAGCAATGCCCTGAGGAACAAGGTGCTGCGCCCAATCATATCCCTCTTGAGAGATTGACAACATTCTGTATCCACCGCCTGGGCATACAAGCACCGCCTTGCCATTGCCCTTGCCATCCTCAGGCAAGAACACGCGAATGCTTGGCTTGTAGTTGCGTTGTTCTGCATTGAATGGCTGCTTATCTACGCCATTAGTGTTTGGCAAACCATTTGGCCAGAGGTCAATATCAAAACTTTGAGGCTGCTGAGCCATTGCACTGAGCATGCAGCTCAGCATGATAAGTGTTAAGAAAATCTTTCGCATATTAGAATAGTTAGTTTTACTGTTTCTTGGAATTAAACCAGTATTGCTGTGCCACAGTTAATTATCGAAGGAAAGCGTACCATTATTGTTACTGTTTATGATCCTCTTGGAATAGTTTCATACGCTCGTCAAGCACAGTGTATAATTCGTCTCGCATTCGACTAGTGCATGCACGCACACCTGGCTGATGCGAGCCTGTTGTGTCGAGATTAATAGAGCTAACACCATAGTGTATCAATTCCTTGGCCAGTTCAGAGCCTGTCATGCCTGGAAACGAGAGTGAGAAGAAGAAACCGTCTCCTATATCTTCGTTCACATCCTTAGGATAAGTGATTGTGAAGCCATTATCACAGAAAATCTTTTTCATCTTCTTCGCACGAACTGCATACTCGCGAGTGTCCTCAACAAAGTTTATCTTTCCCTCGCATGAGAGGCGAAGCATTTCTGCATAGCCATACTGAGTTGTGGCAGTACAGCCAGAAGTAATCATATACTGAATGCTGGCAATGAATGTTGGGCCAAACACACCTGAGTCGTGATAGCGCTCAGCAAGGTCAGGGAAGTGGCGGTCAAAAAGTTTATCGCTGATACAAACGAGAGCCATCCTCTGCCCAGCATACGAGAAAATCTTACTTGAAGAAAGCATGAGCATATAATTGTCCGTGTAGCGAGCCACAGTGCGAACGAAAGGCTCCACATAAGGATGGCTAAGGTCGCGACGGCTATCCATTGCAAAATAAGCAAGGTCTTCCATTACAATTACATCATGCTTGGTGGCAAGTTCACCTATGATTTGCAGTTCCTCCTCTTCCAGCGAAATCCATGCAGGGTTGTTAGGGTTGCTGTAGATGATGGCAGCAATATCGCCATCTTTCAGTTCTGTCTCCAGTTTATCACGCAGAGCCTGTCCGCGGTATGGATAGATGTCAAATTCTTTCCATTCAATACCCAAAATGCGCAACTGAGATTTCTGGATAGGGAAGCCTGGGTCGATGAACAGCACCTTGTTCTTTTTCCTATCTCGCTGACAGCACGCAATAAAGCTGCCGAAAGAGCCTGCTACACTGCCTACCGTAGGAATGCAGGCACGAGGAGTGATGTCAATATTGATGAAAGCTTTCACAAATTCACTTGCAGCATCTTTCAGTTCCTTCACGCCAGCAGCTGCAGGATACTGACTGCCAATGCCGCTATCCAACGCACGCTTTTCTGCCTCAATGCCATACTTATTGGCAGGAAGGCCAGGAGACCCCTGATCCATACGAATGAAAGGTATTCCTGTCTTCTGTTCCAAATATTGCGCCACCAGCAATGTCTCGCCTATTGTTGCATGAGAGAGGTCTGCCACATGATTGACACGCGCCGCCTCTTCCACAAGCTCTTCGCTAAAAATCTTCATATTTATTAGAGGTATTAAGTTCTTAAGATTATTCCACAAAAATACGAGTTATCGGCGAATTTTCAATAACATTTATCACAAAATCTTGGTCAGGCAGGCTAAAATAGGGATGAAAAGTAAAATTATTCATTAATAATGCGTAACTTTGCAACCGAAAACGGTATGAATACTCTTTCCCCCTGCTTTATTGCCTCGATGTAAAAGGACGATTGAAGAATAAACCAATAGAGGGGAACTAATTTAATAGGGAACGAGGTGTGAATCCTCGACAGGCCCGCTGCGGTATTTTCCTGATAGAAAAGGGACAAGCTACATGCCACTGACGCTGTGCTACAGATGTTGCGTTGGGAAGGCGCTTGTACAAAGGAATAAGTCCGAAGACCTGCCGTTATAATGCCATCATACTTCTCGCGGATTAGAAGCTTGGCAAAATGAAAATAGAATTAGTAGTACATCCTATTAACAAACATTTTTTATTAAAAAACAAACAAAATGAAAAAGTATCTTTTGATGGCTGCTGCCCTCTTCATGGGTGCAGCAATGTTCACTGCATGTAGTAGTGACGACGATGATGATCCAATTATTATTGATCCTGTTGAGGTAAATGCTGTAATCAATCCAGCTGCGGGTGCAGAGTCTATCGCATTGAACAATCATTCTGAAGCAATTGCAGAGGCTATAAGCGAACTCATTGTTAACTTCGGTGAGAACTCTGCTTCTATCCGCAAGGCTACTTATGAGATTTGTTCACTTGCTCCAAGTGCAAGTACTGATGGCACTTCTTGGTCTCCAAACGAGACTATTGCTAAGGGCGAACTCAGCCTCAACAATGTTGGCTATGTTGCTTTAGAGGAGCCAATAGTGTTCTATGTCGGCGAGAAGTATCAGATCAACATTAAAGTGTATGACGCAACTGAGAAGGAGATTGGCAATATGAATTACATCATCAATGGTGCATCTGACAAGACTGCTACTCTCGACTTCGAGGGTGATTATTTCACAAAGCTCATCGACAATCCTCAGTACAATGGTCCACTGATCTACAGCGCTGACGAGTATAAGTGGGTTGACGACGCTACTCAGCTCAGCTCTTTCTGCGAGTCAGAGGACTGGTCAAAGTGGGGAGAGGCTTATGCTGGCATGTTCGGATGGTCATTCGGTATCGCTATTTCTAACTACATCGACGACTCAGAAAAGGCAAGCTATGACAAGCAGCTCTCAGTTCCTGTAAGCAACGGATCTAAGAACTTCGCTGTTGTTTGGGACAATGGCAGCTCACTTTCTTTCGCAGATGGTTCTGCTCACATCATTAAGAGCATGGATGTTTGCCTCACAACTTATACTCTCCGCAATGTACAGAGCAATTGTGGTGAGGGCTACGAGTACAAAACTATTGCTAATGCAACTCTTGCTGACGGTTCTACAAAGGCAATTGACATTGTGCTGGCAAGCGGAAGAACTGCTGTTGACAACTGGAAGACTGTAAGCCTCGAGGAGCTCGGCGCAGTTAAGTCTATCAGCTTCACATTCGACGGAACAGACAAGAGCAATTACGGCGTCTCAACTCCAAAGTACTTCGCTCTTGACAATGTTGTTGTAGTTCTTTAATTCTCTCGATGAAAACAAATATCATACTATACTCTTGCGTGCTGTCATTGGCTTCATTGCTGATGACAGCATGCAGTGATTTAGAGGATATCAAGCCCAACGACCCTCCTACGCCTGTAACAGCAGAGGGAGGTGTGTTTATCCTCTGTGAGGGTAACTTCAATTCGGGCAATTCTACCCTTTCGTATTATGACCCAGTGACAAAGAAGGTGGAAAATGGCGTGTTTCGCCGCGCCAATGACCGCAAGCTTGGCGACACGGGACAGTCGATTGCAATCTATGGCAACACTGCGTACATCGCCATGGAAAACTCAGGCATCGTGTGGGGCATCAGCACAGACGATTTCAAAGTGAAGGGACAGCTTACTGCCTCCTCGGACACAAAGATTATCAACCCAAGATATGTGCATAAGGTGAGCGACACAAAAGCTTATGTAACCGACCTTTATGCTCATTATATCAACATCTTCAATCCACAGACATTCAAGTATATAGGCTCTATATCTGTAGAGGGAGCCGCCAACCTCGGCTACTGTTCAACTGAGGAAATGGTGCAGTTCGGCAAGTATGTGTTTACCAACTGCTGGTCGTACAGCAATAAGATTTTAGTGATTGACACCGAACTGGATAAGGTTACAGAAACTATCACACTCACAAGCTGGCAGCCTAAGTCTATGAAACTGGACAAGAACGGGAAGCTGTGGGTAATCACCGATGGTGGCTATACAACTGCAGAGACTTCGTATGGCGACAATGTGCCTCACCTCTACCGCATTGACGCAGCCACAAGAAAGATAGAACTAGACCAGGCACTGACTACTGACGAGGCGAATGTGCAGATTGCGATGAACCGCAATGCTGACACATTATATATTATTAATAACGACATTTACCGTATGGGCATCAATGACAAAAAGATGCCTGTGCAACCATTCATAAATGCTCCTGTTGACAGCAACGGAAAGCGGCACAAACTCTACGGCATCGGAGTGGACCCTCACAACAACGAGGTGTATGTGGCTGATGCTGTAGATTATAGGCAGGCAGGAGCTGTATACAGGTTCTCTTCCCAGGGCGTCTTGATTGACAACTTCAAGGTTGGCATAACTCCAAACCATTTCGCATTCAGCGATGAAAACGCAAAGAATATTCCTAACGAGAATGAAGACGAGAATGAGAATGAAAACGAGGATGAAAAAATGGCTCGAGCTTTAGTGAGCAAGATTTTTGAGTACATGCCAGCACCTGGACATCAAGTGAACGGCTACACGGTGGTCGGCGACTTCATCCACGACGGAGCTACGATGGAGGAAGCTTGCGACAGCGTGATGAGTCACTTCAAGCATCAATTCATGGTGAGCCTAGGCGCGCAAGGAGGTTACCTTGTAGCAGGTTTCGACCACAATGTGCTAAACAGCAATGGCGACTATGACCTTGCCATCAAGGGCAATCCATACAGCTATCAGTCTGAGCCTGGAATTGTGTGGGTGATGAAAGATGAGAATGGTAACGGGCTTCCTGACGACACTTGGTATGAGTTAGCAGGAAGTGAGTATGGCACTGAGAACGAAACTCTTGACTATGCCATAACATACTATAAGCCAACTGAGCCATTTGCAGACATCCGCTGGACAGACAATCAAGGCGGGGAAGGCATTGTGCCATACATGAAGTCATGGAATGCTCATGAGTCTTATTGGCAAGACTGGGTACCTGCAGAAATGACTCCTGAAGGGCTTTGCCGTACATACTACGGCTCACGACTGAAAGATACTCACACCTACACGAATGGCTACACAATGGAGCCTCCTTTCGATTGGGGCTATGCAGACAACGATGGCAAAGACTACTTCAAAAACGACAATTTCTACAAGAAAGGGGCAATGGCCTACTTCAAGATTAGCAATGCCGTGACAAAGGAAGGCAAGCCAGCAAATCTTGACTACATAAACTTTGTTAAAGTACAAACTGGACAGACGGGATGCTCGCCTAACCTAGGTGAGATTTCGACTGAGGTGCACGGAATTTGGAGTCTCACTCCTCTCAGAGGGAAAGATGAAAAATGAAAAGGTGAAAACAATGGCAAGGCTTTGGATCTCTTTTACTGCACTAATTCTTTCGTTGTCAATAGCAGCACAAGATACACATCGTCCGATTGAATTGGACAATGTGCAAGTGGTAGCTGCCAGACGACTGAAAGATGTGGGTGTGGAGAAAACATCTATCGATACACTGATTTTGCATGATAATGTTTCGCTGTCGATGGCTGACATCCTTTCGAAAAACTCTACTCTTTTCATAAAAAGCTACGGAAGAGCAACAGAATCAACTGCTGAGTTCAGAGGCACTTCACCATCGCACACACAAGTTACATGGAACGGAATGAAGGTGAACTCTCCTATGCTTGGCACTGTGGACTTCTCTACCATACCATCATATTTCATCGACGAAACGAATCTGTATCATGGCGCTTCTTCTATCAACATCACTGGCGGAGGACTTGGAGGCGCTGTTGAGATGCTGACGAAGCCTATCACAGAAGAAGGCCTGCATGGGCAGTATGTACAAGGTATTGGATCATTCAACACTTATGACCAATTCGTCAGATTGACTTACCATAAAAAACACTGGTCGTCATCAACAAGAGTGGTGTATTCTACTTCGGACAACAAATACACATATACCAATTATGACAAAAAAACGGATGTGTATGATAATCAAGGCAATGTCATCAAATCTTACCATCCAAAAGAAAAGAACAAGAGTGGATATTTTGACGATGTGCATGCGCTGCAAGAGGTGTATTATAATACTGGCAATGGCAATAGGATTGGACTAAATGTGTGGTATTCACACTCAAAACGAGGATTACCCTTCCTGAGTGTTGACTATAAAGATGATGCAGATTTCAAGAATGAGCAGAAAAGCAACACTCTGCGCAATGTGCTATCATGGCAAAGCATTCACGAGGACTGGACATTGAATGCCAAAGGCGGCTACATCTACAATGAAATGATGTATGACTATTTCACTACCCGACAGGATGCGACAAACAGTATAACAAAATCGAGAAGCTATACTAACACCGCGTTTGCCAGCGTTAATGCCGATTGGAACATAAGTGAGAGAATGTTGTTTACAACCGGAGCCTCAGCTTATTACAACCATGTGAAAAGCAGCGACATGAGTCCATTTCATATCGGCGACAATTTCAATAAGGGGAGATGTGACACCGAGGTGAATGCGCAAATAAGATGGCGGCCTATTGATGTGCTGTCTTTAGCTGCTGTGTTGCGCGAGGAAATGCATGGGGAGAAAATCATAGCTCCCATTCCAGCAGTGTTTGCTGATGTTATTCTTTATAAACCATTAAACTTAGTGCTAAAAGCATCGGTAGCCAAGAACTACCGCTACCCTTCTATGGATGACCTCTATTTCCAGCCAGGTGGCAACAAGGACCTTCTACCTGAGAGGGGATTCACTTATGATACTGGTGTGGAGTTTGGCATAAAGAAAAGAATGTGGATGCTGAAAGGCAATGTTACAGCCTTCGATTCATACATCAAGGATTGGATTTTGTGGACTCCAAACACAAAGGGATTCTGGGAGCCATCGAATGTGAAGAAGGTGCATAACTATGGCATCGAGGCTACGGCAAATGGAGAATTAATGCTTGCTAAGGATTTGAAAATCACAGCAAGCGCAAACTACGCATGGACTCCTTCTAAGAACATGGGTGAGGAAGTGAACGCTAATGATGAGAGCTACGGAAAGCAGTTATGCTATGTGCCAAAGGTTTCGGCAAACTGCAATGTGAAAATGATGTGGAAAACATGGACTGCTGGCTGTCAATGGAGTCATTACAGCGAGCGATTTACAACAACCAGCAATGAGGTGAGCTACATAACAGGAAAACTGAAGCCATACTACATGACAGATGTCTCTATAGAGAAGGTTTTCCATGTGAAGAAGATAGAATTCTCCGTAAAGGGTATTGTGAATAATGTGCTAAACACGGAATATGTGACAGTGCTCTCTCATCCAATGCCTGGAAGAAATTACGAGGTCATTTTTAAGGTTAAAGTGTAAGAACAAAAAGTTTAGCACTCTGGATATGAAACGATTAGGTGATAAAATATGGATATTGTGTGTATTGGCTCTAGCACTCTCAGTTGGGGCATGCACAAACAAGAATGAAAAGGCAGAAGCAGACGGAGCATCGATAGAGATGAAGTATGCTGATTTGCTGAAGATGACCGAGTGCGAAGGGTATGTGTATGCAGAGGTAAGTGATCCTTGGGACAGCGCCCGTATTCTGCACAGCTATGTTCTTGTGGATAAGAATGCTGAGTTGCCAAGCAATCTACCAAAGGGGGATGTAGTGAGAGTGCCTATCAGCAATGCTGTTGTCTATACCTCCGTGCATTGCGGCCTTATTCATCAATTGGGAGCATACGACTGCATCAAGGGTGTGTGTGACTTGAAATATATAAAGCTTGAGCAACTACAAATAGATTGCAAAACAGGGAAAGTCAAGAATCTTGGTGAAGGAACGAATCCCAGCATCGAGGGTGTAATCGACATGCAGCCAGATGCTGTACTGCTCTCTCCTTTTCAGAATAGCGGCACATACGGAAAGTTAGGAAAGCTTGGTATTCCCATCATTGAATGTGCTGACTATATGGAAACAAGTGCGTTAGGACGAGCAGAATGGATGAAATTCTATGGCTTGCTTGTTGGCAGAACTATGGAGGCAGACACTACTTTCGCAGGAATTGAGAAGAGATATAACGAACTGAAAGCGATGGCAAGCGGAAAGTTATCGCGAAGCGCTTTGAACGAAAGTGAAAAGTTATCGCGAAGCGCTTTGAACGAAAGTGAAAAGAATCCGACAGTCATTACTGACTTGAAATTTGGCAGCACATGGTATGTGCCTGGCGGTCAAAGCACTATTGGCAGATTGTTAGCAGATGCTGGAGGCGACTATGTCTTTGCAAACACACAAGAAAGCGGTTCGATTCCTCTCGACCCTGAAGTTGTGTTTGACAAAGCTATTGATGCTGATATTTGGGTAGTGAAATACAATCAAGCAACTGACAAGACTTACACCGAAATCGAGCAAGAATACGCTAACTATGCAAACATGGCAGCATTCAAAAATCACAACATCTATGGTTGCAACACAGGAAAGACGCAATTTTACGAAGAGACTCCCTTCCATCCAGATTTGCTGTTAAAAGACTACATTAAGATATTTCACCCCGAGTCTCTGCCAGGATATGAGATGAGGTATTATAAGAAAATCAGCAATGAATAGTGAATAATGTCTCCCTATCCCTTTGCAAAGCCTTGTCAGCCCACTCGACTGGGATAAAACGCCAATTCTTCTTGCTATACGGCGTGTATTCCTCATAAGACTTGAGGAAGTCTATCAAGCATTGGCGTGAAGAAGATGCATTCACTGCAGCAATACGAGAACGCAATTCCTCGTGCATTATCCCAGCTCCATCAGTCAGCAATCCTCCGCCACCTGAGCCATGGTACGAATTTATTGCAACTTTGTATGTTTTATCAAGCAAAAATGGGGTGCCGTCGCTCATGCGCAGAATCTTTACTGGGCTATCAGCACCATTCATTAAATTAACCTCGTACTCAATGCCTTCGGCAGAGAGCATATTCAAAGAAATGTTTATCAATCCTTTCCGTTTTCCATCATCAAGGATATAGTCCATAAACAAAGCATCGTCATCAGGAGTATTCATACGATTGCACCATAAGGAGTAGCTTTTCTCCAGAATGCCGAGGATCTCTCTACCTGTCAGCATCATCGTATATAGCTGGGTATTATACCTATACAAAGTGTAAACATCTTGCATTGTCAAGTACCCTGCTGTCAACAAAGAATCATAATTCACTGGAGACGCAAATGAAATTTCTGCATTCGTGAAATACAACTGCATCTGATGAAACAGATTTATAAAAGATGAAGGCCCAAAGAAGGAATCGCGTTCATCTATGTCCTGAGCCAATTTACAAATAGGAGTATTGAGCCAACATTGGTAATCAGAATCCCACTCTTGAAACTTTGCCGTTGGATATTCTATCAATTGCGGTGTTAGTTCAAACGCATTAGCAGCATCATCACAATTATCTCTTTTTTGAATATCAACAATTGCCGCCATCGTGCAATGACTGCCCGGAGCAATACACAACACTTTCTTGTCTTCTTTGTTGTTAACCCAATGAATAGCAGAATGATGGTCATGTCCATAGAAAATAATATCAAAACCACATACTTCCTCTGCTATAAAACGAGTTTCATTTTCACCTCGCATTCCTCCTTCCCATCCAGAATGGAATATGCCCACAACTAAATCGGTTTGCTCTTGTTCCTTTATTATTGCAACCCACTTTTTTGCACATGATGCTATTTCCTCAACTGATACACCACGCCACAAATCCTCTGAAATCCATTGAGATATAGCCGATGTTACTAACCCCAATACTGCAATTCTTACACCTTCCCTTTCGATTACAATATATGGTTTTACTCCATTCACTTTTATATTGGCAGTAAGTACAGGAAAAGCACAGCCATTCACCCACTCTCGCATCTGGTTCAAACCTACCTCAATATCATGGTTGCCAACCACTCCTATATCATAGCCAGATTCATTCATTTTCTCTGCTATGACTTGAGCACCAGCATAATCTACCCACGGCGATCCCTGAAGATTGTCTCCGCCGTCAGACAGGATATCAACATCGAGCTCCCGCTTGATATTTATGTTCATTGCTGAGCCATGTATGTCACTCGTGTGTAGCCAACGCATTAGTAAGAGAGGATAATAAGTCAAGTGGTAAAATAGAAATGGTAAAGGCTAAGAGTCAAGTAGGTACATCTACTTGACTCTTAGCCTTTACCATCATTATTTATTAGCTATAAATTTTCTATTTGGAGTTTCTGGAATGACGAAATGGAGCAGATGCATGAGAGGCGGGCAAGCATATATAGACTTCCTGAACTTCTCATTGAATCTTTCTATTCGCTTCTTGCTTTGCTGCTCAAGAGCTTTGCGTCTCTCCTCAAGCGTCCATGGCTTTGGCAAAGCACTTATACCAGCAAGTCCGGGAATCTGCCTAACTATTTCTCTCACACATTCTCTTGACACTCCCGACTTGAGAAGCACTGTGGATGTACTGGTATTACAATTGCCTTCTGCGTTACACATAGGAAGGAAATTGTATCGAAGCGGATCCGTACCTATGTAAGAATCCACTGCTTCTGCTACATTGCTTGCAAACTGCTCGAAAGTCACTCCCTCTGGGATTGGCACCTCAATCTTTGCTTTGAGATTGCGCTTATCGCGGCCAAGAAGGATGTTCTCATCCTGAACAAAGTATTTCTGGGCAAGCCAATTCACGCCAAAGAATGGAACATTGTTAGAAGGGCCGTATGCCGCATACTTCAGCACTTGATTCTCTCTGTTCTCGATTGTAATAAATGTGTGAGTGATTATGCCGCAAAACTTCCATCTGCAGGGAAGATTGGTAGCATACAGATACACTGCACCCTCACTGCCAGCCTCTTGCGCCATCGCCTTAGAAGCACAAGTTGCAGGCACCAATTCATAGTTTCTATCAGAGTGCGAATTTGTCATACCACCATTTTTATTGGACAATCGGCTACAAAGTTACAACATTTCATTCATTCGTACAAATCTTTTTAATATGGTATAGATAGAATGGAACAAAATTGTGCACTATCAAAACAACAATCCCCCAAGATAAACATCTTGGAGGATCATTGAATAAATATAAATAGTGTTATTAATCCTTGAAATTACGCTTATCAAGCACATGCTTTGCCTTGCCCATTGAGCGTTCAATGCCATAAGGAGGCAAAATGTGGATATTAGGTTTAATGCCAACCATACTTACGATTCTGTCGAAGAGTGGCTTGATGTGTGGCATCTGCTGCTGTGGATCCTCATGGAAGAACTCTGGCTTGAGTTCTACATCAATGTCGAATGTGTCTTCGTTGTTGACACGATCAACAGTGATGAAATAGTATGGCTGGAATACAGGGAATTCTGTAAGACAAGCCTCTATTTGAGATGGGAAAACATTCACGCCACGAACAATCATCATATCGTCTGAGCGACCAAGGATACGATCCATACGAACTGCAGTACGGCCACACTCACACTTGTCGTAGATAAGTCGGGTAAGGTCGCGCGTGCGGTAACGAAGTATTGGCATTGCCTCCTTGCAGAGAGACGTAAACACGAGCTCACCAAACTCGCCAGGAGCAACAGGCTCTAGTGTCTCAGGATTAATGATTTCAGGATAGAACATATCCTCCCAAAGGTGTGTACCATTTTGGCACTCGCACTCACCGCCAACACCTGGACCACACATTTCTGTTAGGCCATAGATATCGTATGCCTTGATGCGGAGCTTCTCTTCAAGCTCGCGGCGCATGCCCTCTGTCCAAGGCTCTGCACCAAAGAAGCCACAGCGAAGGTGCATATTTTCAATAGACACCTTATCAGAATTGTGGATAGCCTCTGCAAGACGCATTGCATATGATGGTGTACATGCAAGAACATTAGAACGGAAATCTTGCATGAGCATAATCTGTTTCTCTGTGTTGCCCGCAGATGTTGGCAACTGACAAGCGCCGAGCTTGATTGCGCCATCGTGAGCACCAAGACCGCCTGTGAAAAGACCATATCCGTAGCTTACCTGCACAGTGTCGCCAGGACCAACTCCACCTGCTGCCATGACACGAGCCACGCCTTCTGCCCACATGTCAAGGTCATTCTTTGTGTATGTATCAACTACAGGTTTTCCTGTTGTGCCAGAAGAAGCATGAATACGAACCACCTCTGTTGGAGGCACAACCTGAAGACCGAATGGATACTCATCACGAAGGTCGTGCTTAGTAGTGAACGGAAGTTTGCTTATGTCATCTATTGACTTTATATCATCTGGAGTGATACCAAGCTCATTCATCTTGCGACGATAGAATTTTGACTTCTCATAGCAAGTCTTCACAGTTTTAATGAGTCTTTCTGATTGGAGCTTACGCATTTCATCGCGCTCCATGCATTCTATTTTTGGATTGAAAATCATAAGGTTTTGGATTAGGTATTAGTTGTTATTTTACATTAATTTTTCAAAATCAAATTCTTTCTTTAGACGATAAGCAAGTCCCGTCATGACTGCCACAAGATTCCCCTGCTGGTTCTTCACCTTAATGTCACAGTAAGGTAATTTGTGATGATCAAGCGTCTCTTCACACTCAGCAATAAGATGATCTCCAAGATTGGCAGAATGAAGGAAAGTGATTGTGTTGCTTATGCCTAAAGTTAAGGTTCCACGACTGTTAGCAACTGCAGCAAACGACAAATCCGCAAGCGTATATATTGCTCCGCCCTGACATACTCCTCCACCATTCAAATGACGCTCTTCCACATCCATTTCAGCCCTGGCGTAACCTTCCCGAATCTCAGTTATGCACGCACCAATGCCATTCGCAAAGCGGTCGTCAATATTCAGTTTTTCTAATAAAGTCATGTTTTGTAAGTTCTATGGATATTAGTTTTACTATTTTATTCTAAGCCTAATTACAATTTATGATGTCTGTCTATTTCAGACGGTCAGCACAAGATCAAACTTAGCTCCTTCTGTGTATGTCTGATCAAGAGAAACAGAGCCACCCATTTTCTCAGCAATAGTATTGCAAATGTCAAGACCTATTCCATGGCTGTCTTCCTTTCCTTTTTTCACAAAGCGGCTAAATAACTTCTCTCTTATCTCAGGAGCAACTCCCTCGCCAGTATCAATCACAGAGAAACGCAAGCTCCTCTTAGACTCATCATAATTCAAATCCAAACGAATCTCGCCTTGATGAGTATGCTTGCAAGCATTCGTGAGGAAATTCACGATAACCTGCTGAATGCGTCTTCCATCCAAATTTGCCTTGAAACTATCATCTACATTGGATGAGAACTTAAGGTTCACAGTCGGCTGCACTCTATATTCCACGCACTTCAATGTTTTGACACACAATTCATTGCATAGAGTTTCAGAATACACAAGCTTAAAGTTTCCTTTCTCTATCTCATCCATGTTGAGGATATCCTCAAACAGCATGATAAGCATCTCTGAGTTGTTGGTCACATAACTCTTGTATTGTTCTTTCTCTTCATCACTGTTGAATCCGTCTGGGAGACCTAAAAGCTGAGAGAAACCAACTATGGCGTTAAGTGGCGTACGAACATCATGGCTGATATTCTGCAAGAAGAGCGTCTTCAATCTATTAGCCTCCTCCGCATTCTTCTTCGCCTCTGTTAACTCGCTATTGTATCTCTGGATTATTGCCAACTTATTCTTCTGCCAGCGCGAACGCATTCGAATGTTCAAAATGACTGCAAAAGAAACAATCAGCAACAAGGCAGCACCAAACGAAATGCACAGAATCATAGTGCGGTTCTTTCGTATCTCCGCATCTTTCTCATGCAGATTGTACAAAGCAGCCATTTCGCTGTCGGCAGAACACAACATATTGCTGTAGATGGCTTGGCGTATCGAGTCGCTGTAATTACGCTCCATCTCATAACACTTATATGTATTCTGCCAATCGTTCATGAGCCGATAAACATCTGCCTTGCTCCGCATCTTATACACAGGGTCTTCTATGCTTTCGCACACAGCAAGCGCTTTACTATAATCATGGTTCAGACCCTTATCTATAGCTGTAACATGCAGATAGTTAGGATTATCCCCAACTGCACTCTCATCAAAAACCTCATGCAGTTCGCTTAAGTATTTTTTGAAATTACTAATGTCATTCAGCTTAAAATAGCACAAAGCCAAACTGATATATGCGCCATATTCTGTCGGAGATGTATTGATAGACTTTATAAGATAATCACGAGCCTTTGTATATTGCTTAGCGTTCATGTAGCTATCTCCAATACAAAACAATACCTGAGCTTTCACCATCAGATTCTCATGCTCAGTCTTTTCTACACACTTCAGCGCATGCTCAAAGTTGCGTATCGCTTCTTTGTGTTGGCAACATCCACTCAGGATGACACCCATGCTCATATATCCGCTCATCATTCCCGCAATATTGCCATACTGACGAGCTTCAGAAATTAAGACATCAGCCTCTTTCTGTGCTTTGTAATAGTCCTCACATTGAACATAAAATCCCACACGATTTGCAAGCAGATTGAAGTATAGATTCTCCGCCTTCAGTTCCTTTGTCTCTTCAAGAGCCTGAGAAGAAATCGACACAAACTCTAACGAGTCGCCTCGCTCACACGCCTGCACAGCAATGAGGATGTCTGCTAAACAGGCATATCCCTCTCCTCCCGACTTTGTGCCTTCAGTCTTAAGACTATCAATGAATTCAGTCACCCACTCTTGCTTTAGGTCCACAAAAGCCTCAGAAAATCTGTCAGATAAGCTCTCTGGCACTTTGTCTCCCCAAAAGCCATCGTCTTTACTTGCAAAAGCAGACAAAGAAGATATCCATAGCATGCAACTGGTAACCAGCGCCATTGCAAAACGGAGAGAATAACAATATTTAATTAATGATTTCATTCACTTATGATTAGGAAATCTACCCTTCAACACCTTTATCAAAACACTTCAAATTAGCCTCAACAACAGCCTCACCCTTGCGAGCAAAGATTGTAGCAATCGCTTCGCGAAGCTGCTCTGGGGAGAGAATATCAAGATACTTTGCTGCCATACCAAGAAGCACGACATTTGCGCCACGAGCGTTGCCCGCATCCTTTGCAACCTCCTCAATGTCAAGCTGAACCACATTTGGGAGAGAATTAAGCTCCGCAAAAAGAGCTTCCTGATCCGGGTAATTAGGGATATTAACAAAAGGCTTATTACTTGTCACAACCACGCCGTTCTTGCTGAGGTACGGCAAGTAACGAAGCGCCTCCATTGGCTCCATACTGATAATAAGGTCACATCCGCCTTGAGGGATGAGGTCGCTATATATTGTCTCTGTAGAAAGACGCAAGTTCGACTGCACATCACCGCCACGCTGACTCATTCCGTGTACCTCAGCCTGTTTCAGATTCACGCCAGCCTTGGTAGCTGCCTCTCCTATGATAGTTGCAATGGAAAGGATGCCTTGTCCTCCCACGCCACAAAGAATTATATCTTTTTTCATATTTCTTACTTCTTCTTTGCCTCACGAGCGTGCCGTGCAGCAGTTTGAATACATTCTCTTCTTGGGATGATTACACTAACACCTTCGTAAGCAATCTCATCGCGTATAAGCTGAGCAATGTCTGGGATATTTTTTGGCAATGGAGTGACAACATGAAGATGAGCAGGATCCATTCCAAGACCCAAGCAGATAGCTTCATACTTATTCGTCCCTGCACTATCTTGACCTCCAGTCATGCCTGTAGTAAGATTATCACTGATAATCACTGTGATAGGTGTGTTCTCATTAATTGCATCCAGAAGCCCCGTCATGCCGCTATGAGTGAAAGTAGAGTCACCTATCACAGCTATAGCAGGACGCAAGCCCGCATCGGCAGCGCCTTTAGCCATAGTTATTGAGGCACCCATATCCACACAGCTTGCCAATGCCTTGAATGGAGGCAACGCTCCAAGAGTGTAGCAGCCTATATCGCCAAAGACACGAGCATCAGGATACTCCTCAATAATCTTCACAAGAGCCCCATACACATCTCTGTGTCCACATCCTTGACACAGCTGCGGAGGACGGCCAGCAAGATTCTTTGCCACTTCGAAAGCAGGCCCCGTCTCTCTACCAAGAGCTGCAGCCACATTATCAGGATTAAGCTCTCCTGTGCGTGGAAGGTCGCCAGTGAGGCGTCCTTTTATTGGATAGCCAGCTCCGAGCATTCCCTTCACATCCTGTTCAACCACAGGCTGACCATCTTCCACAACAAGTATTGAATCATTCTCTGCAGCAAACATCCTTATCTCCTTCTCAGGAAGCGGATACTGGCTTATCTTCAGTACATTCCCGTCATTGCCCATAGCCTCCTTAACATAGTTATAACCAATGCCACAAGCAATAATACCCAGTTTGCCGCCATTCTTTTCCACTTTATTATATATAGAAGAAGCTGCAGCCTCTTCCATCCTTGGCTGTTTGTCCAGTAAAGCCGCATACTTTCTTCTTGCAATTCCTGGAAGCAGCACCCACTGATCAGTCGATGCATTCATAGCATTCTCTTCCCTCGCCTCGCCTGTCTCAACTGCCGCACGACTATGAGCAAGACGAGTCACGACACGAAAAAGTACAGGTTCCTTCAGTTCCTCACTAAGATCAAACGCCTTAGCCATCATGTCATAAGCCTCCTGTTGATTAGAAGGTTCAAACACTGGGATAAGAGCAAACTTGCCATAAAAACGGCTATCCTGCTCATTCTGGCTCGAATGCATCGAAGGATCGTCAGCAGCAAGCACCACAAGACCACCATTCACTCCTGTTATGGCACTATTAACGAAAGCATCAGCACACACATTCATGCCCACATGCTTCATGCACACCAAAGCGCGCTTGCCCGCATACGACATACCGAGAGCCGCCTCCATTGCCGTTTTCTCGTTGGCGCACCAGCGACTGTGCACTCCTCTCTCCCTGCCAAGAGGCGAAGATTGTATAAATTCTGTTATCTCAGTTGATGGAGTGCCAGGGTATGCATACACGCCGCTCAATCCTGCATGCAAAGCCCCCAGAGCAATAGCCTCATCTCCAAGAAGTAATTGTTTTTTCATGATTCCGTATTGTTTTATTTCATAAGTAGGCGATCACTATTTTGTAAAAGCTGTGCTCTATTTGGAAGCATATATTACGAAAGAACACCTACTGGAACATCAATAAAATATTTTGGATTACATACATAGTCCTTATAGATTGCAAATATACATATTTTTTATGGAATCAAAAACTTTTCTGCATTTTTCTTTTACAATCCGAATTTTATCTCTACCTTTGCACTCGCAAATGCGCTCGTGGCGAAATTGGTAGACGCGCCAGACTTAGGATCTGGTACTTCGCGGTGTGTAGGTTCGAGTCCTATCGGGCGCACCACAATACAGGATAACTCCAGTAGCTTTTTTGAAGCTCTGGAGTTTTTTCATTGCACCAAGAAACTAAGTTTTCGCAATGTGCTTGGAGGAAATGTGTCCACCTATAAACTATAAACTATTATGAAAAAAACAACTCTTACACTGATGCTGCTCTATCTCACTTTGATGCAAGCAATAGCACAGACAAACATCACTTACAAAACGGATCAGGCAACAATCGACAAGTATGCACCTCTCACATTCGTTCGTGCAGACGCTCCGCCAATGGTGATTATCTCTGGTGACCGCGAACTAGAACTTTATGGCAGATACGAAGAGCAAGCATATTTCTGGCGAATGCTCAAACTGACTGGTCACAATAAAGTATTTCTTTACGGAATTCAAGGGTTTGACCACGGTGCGATGCCAAACCCAGCATTCCACATTCTCAAGGAATACATAAAAAAGCCTTTCTAATCTGTATTTTGATCAAAACCAATAAAAAAAAGGCAACCAGGTTACCTTTTTTGTATAATAGACAAACACATTTTGATTCAAATACTGATTATTCGGTTTAATATGCATTGGGTAAACTCTGTAAATGTGCACTTCTATGAGGGCATCAACTAGAGTCATCAGCATTATTTTCTAAAAGTTATAACTTCGCCGTCGCGTTGATTGCGAATGGCATAAAGTTCATCGTCAATAATGCCAAGATCGTAGGTGTCAAGGCCTGTTTCGCTGTAGTACGAATCCGTTTCTACAACGAGGGTTAGAGAGTCGTAAGCAGTGATTCGTTTGCCCGGATAGAGCGTTTGCAGTTTATCCTTAGCGGCAGCGAGGCATGCCTCAGTATTTGCTGTGATTTCGTCGAGACGGAACTTGCGAAACACAAAAAGGTTGTTGTCTTGATTTTCCATTGCGATGCAAAGATAGTGTTTCTTTTTCTGATAATCAAACATTACGACGATTGTTTTCTTGCACAATGGTACAGAAAAAACAATCGGTATCTTGAGTTCTAACCCAATAGCTAGAACCTTTGGTTGTGGCCAAGAGTTTTGTCTGCAATTCTTTGCGAGTTTCAATATAAATGCATACCTTTGTAGAGACATAGTCTGTACAAAAGGTAAAAAGTAAAAGTTTAAGATTGTACAAAAAGTGAAGAATAATAAAAACTAAAACATAACTACAACATTATGAAGAAGATAAAAAGAATTATGGGCGCATTGCTCGGCATTGCAATTAGTGTACCAGCAATTGCTCAGAGCGAGTTGTATCCAGGGCACTCCGATTTGGAGGAGGTGACTCTGCTGGATGGTCCATTCAAAACTGCGATGAACCTAAATGTGGACATGCTGCTTAAATATGACACCGACCGTCTGCTCACTCCGTTTGTGAGACAAGCGGGGCTGGACAAGGCTGGCAGCAAGTACTCTGGATGGGTGAGCCAGCATCCTTCGTTCACAAACTGGGGAGATAGCGGCTGGTCGCTTGAAGGACATGTGGGCGGCCACTACCTGTCTGCTTTGTCTTTGGCTTACGCTGCTTGTCACGACGAGGCAAAGATGGCAAAGCTGAAACAGCGTATTGACCACATGCTTGAGGTTATGAAGGATTGCCAAAGCGCTTACAGCAGCAACACTAAGGGCATGAGGGGGTTCATTGGCGGTCAGCCTATCAATCAGGCATGGACAGATCTGTATAATGGCAGCACAACCACATTTGCTAAGTATGGTGGATGGGTTCCTTTCTATTGCCAGCACAAAGTGCTTGCAGGATTGAGGGATGCATACCTCTACACCGACGGTGAGAGCGCAGATGTAGCTAAAGAGCTGTTCAGAGGCTTGGCAGACTGGAGCGTGAATGTAATTTCGAAACTCGACACCAACACCATGCAGCAAGTACTCGGATGGGAGCATGGAGGAATGAATGAGACGCTTGCCGATGCGTATAGCATTTTTGGCGATGCGAAGTATTTGAAAGCAGCAAAGGCGTACAGCCACACTCACATGCTTAACGGAATGCAAAGCCTTAACACTACTTTCCTCAATGGCATGCATGCCAACACACAAGTGCCCAAATACATCGGCTTTGAGCGTATATACGAGGAAGACAAAACGGCAAAGACATACAAGAAGGCAGCTGAGAACTTCTGGACGGATGTGGCTAAGAATCGCACCGTCTGTATCGGAGGCAACTCGGTAAACGAGCATTTCCTTTCGCAAGACGGCAGCTCGTATGTGAATCAGCTGGACGGGCCAGAGAGCTGCAACACTAATAACATGCTGAAGCTAAGCGAAGATTTGTTTGACAGAACTCACGATGCAAAATATGCAGACTTCTATGAGGCTGCGATGTGGAATCATATCCTTTCAACTCAGGATCCGAAGACTGGAGGTTATGTTTACTTCACTCCACTTCGACCTCAAAGCTATAAGATATATTCTCAGCCTAACAAAGGCATGTGGTGCTGCGTTGGCACTGGTATGGAGAACCACAGCAAATATGGCCATTTCATTTACACGCACAGCGTAAATGTTTCAAAAAACGAGAACTATGCAGACACGCTGTTTGTTAACCTATTCACTGCCAGCGAACTCAATTCGGAAAAATTCGGAATAAGGCAGGAGACTGATTTTCCATATGAACAGAAAACTAAACTGACCATCACTAAAGCTGGCAAATATGTTCTTGCTATAAGAAAGCCACAGTGGACGGATGGCAAGGCGGCAAAGTACACCTGCTATGACAAAACTTGGAGGGAGGGCGAGACCGTCGAGGTTGACCTGCCTATGGAACTGAGGTATGAAGAGTGTCCAAATCTCAGCGACTATATAGCTTTCAAATATGGTCCTATACTTCTTGGAGCTCGCACCAACAACGAAACGGGAGAAGGCGCAAGCAATGGACTTAAAAAAGAGTCGCTCACAAACGAGTATGCAGGCGAAGGCCGCATGGATCACTCTGAAAGCTGTATGACTAAATCGCTGTCACTGGCTACTGCGCCAATGTTAATCGGCAAGAGAAGCGAGGTGCTGAATCGCATCACGATGGACGCAGAGGCAATGAAGACGCTTAGGTTTAGGATTGATGTGTCACGCACTGACCTTGACTCCTACAAATGGAATACGCTCACCCTTGAACCTTACTACAAAATTCACCATTCACGACTGATGAATTACTGGTATCAGCAGACAGAGGAGGGATATGCAAACAGTAGCTGGGCTAAGGAAGAGGCTGCCAAGATGGAACTGGAAAGACGCACTGTTGATTTCGTTGCTACTGGCGAACAGCAGAGTGAGGCAGGACACAACTACCGCTATTCTTCTGATTCTGGCAAGGGGTCTTATCAAGGAGAATACTATCGTGATGCTCAAAAGGGAGGATATATTCAATACACATTATATAATAATGAAGGACTGACCGACAGTCTTTCCATCATGTGCCGATTCACTACTGCCGACAATGGCAGAAAGGGCACTCTGAAAGTAGATGGGGTGAAGATTGCAAGCATAGAAATATCAAAGGATCTGAAAGCTGATGATAATGGTTTCTATAATGTGCAGATTGATTTGCCACAGCACCTAATAGTGGATGCTAATGGCAAGGCAAAGAGCAAGTTTGTGGTAAGGCTTGACGCAGATCAAAACACTATTTGTCCAGGGTGGTATTACCTGCGATTACTGCATGGGTACACAACTCACACCTATAAATTCTATGCCAACGAATGGAAAACTGGTGATGCCGGCCGCGTGGCTCAATCTAATATCTCATACGACACAGAGGCTAATACCATCAAGGTGAAAGCCGGAACTGGAGATAATAATGTGTGCCTTACCTTCGACTACGGAAAGCATGGCGGCTATGCCGTGAGCGAAAGCAGAAAATATCTCGTTGTGTGGGGACAAGGATTGTCAACAGCAAGCGGAAAGAACTACCTGTGGTGGCTGAACGGTGTTAACAGAGGATCAAGCGTGACACCAAGCTACGCAAAGAAGATTGACGCTAAGAATGTCGTCATCGCATGGGACATCTCAAAGTCAGGCATTGCTGACAATTGCAATGGCGACGGATGGAATCCAGGCATTGGCAGCACAATCTTTGGCATGACAAGCACAACTGGCACTGCTACCATCTGCGACATCGGGTTCGAAAGCGATATCGATGCTTATGTGGAAAGAATCATCTCTACAACTGCTATCAGAAATGTCAGTTCGAACAGCAAGACTACTGAAGTGTTCTCACTGTCTGGTGCTAAGCTCAAAGCTCCACAACAGGGCGTGAACATCATTCGCGAGAATGGAAAGAGCAAGAAGATGATAATAAATGATGAAAAAAAGCACGGATGATGCTTGCAAGTAAATACTATTTTTGTATTTAACTTGAAATTGTGACTTCGTCGATCCCTTCAAGGGAGGCACAAGAACTATTCTGACGCCATCATCTTACGCGCAGTTTCAATATAAGTATCAAGATTTTGTTCGGTATCGGTGCCTGACATTTGTACAAAGATGTCGGGATCGATACCGAATTCTGTTTGGTTCATCTCAGCGTCGTAAAACACAACGGCACTATAACGAACACCCCATCCATTTGGAATCTCGCTGTTGAACGGCATTCCTGAGCCGCCTCCTGTATGGTCGCCAAGTATAGTCACATCTGGGCATTGCTTCATGCACTTCACGAAATCATTGCAAGCTGAGTAGCACTCACGATTGGTAAGCACAATAACAGGTTTCTGCCAGCGATAGCCGTCAGTGGCTGGCTCAAGATACTCTGCTACTGGCTTTGAAAAATCCTTATGTCCCTTGCCCGTTTTGTGGCTATAGTAACCTATGAGTACTTTTTCGTTGGTGAAATGCGAAGCAAGAGTGTGAGCTCGTGTAATTTCTCCTCCAGAATTGCCTCTCACATCAATGATGAGACCTGAGCAAGAAGCTAAGTAATCGAGCATAAAGCTCACATTGCCATCACCCACTCCATCTACGAATGTCTCACATCGCACATAGCCAATATTGTCTTCCAATAGCTTGTATTTCAAGCCTGAGGCAATCCTGTAGTCTCTGCCAAGATAAAGTTGTACAATGCTGTCATTATAGTTTTGGGGGTATTCTTCGAAGAAGCTCCAGTTTCTGCCGTAGTCAAAAGCTGCACTCAGATTCACATGGCCATCTTTCAGTTCTGCAAGCATATTGCAGAGCACCTCAAACAACTGCTCACGCTTCATGTCTTCATTCACCTGTGCCGCATAGCGTACATGCACTTCATTCCAATCAACCCCAAGCTCTTGTTTCTTGTAGTCGAAGAAGCAGTAATGCTCATCCATGATTTTCCAAAGCGCCTCAAAGTTTCCCTTGTTTGAATTATCAAATGGTTCATCCTCCACAACTATACAAGAGTACAAGCACAGCAACGGAAGAAGCATAGAGGCGATGCTGAGTATGTTATATTTGAAGGCTTTCATCGGCGAGTGAAATATTTAGTGAATCCTATCACGAAATCTATTGAGTGATTATAGTATTCAAGGTTATTGATCTTGGCTTGGTTTATCTGCACATCATAGCCAAGACGCAGCTCTCCTCTCCTGATTGGTATATCAACAAGGAAGCGATGACGGTTGGATGGCATGTTGAATGTATTGACAAACACGGCGTTGTGGTCATTGTTGTCAAGCTCAAAAATCTCGTAATAGCTTTGTCCGTAGTTTGGAGAGAAAGCAATACCCATTAGTGGGAAGGTAAGCTGATAGCTCAACACAATAGGACGATGCTTGCGACGGTGAATAGTGTATGCAAGTATGCCAGTAGCATTGACCGTCACATCAAACTTTATCTGCCCAGGGTTGTTGCCAGAGCGGTCATAATACACTCCGCCAAGATAACCGCTTGCTTGAAGACCTGCCGCATAGTTCCACTTTCTTGCAGAATGCTCAGCTGGGTTGACCACATTGCAATCGTGAAAATTGTAAAGCCATCCTTGACCATACCTCAAGCCAGCAGTGTACCACTCTGGGCCTCCTTCTGTCATCAAATCGGATGACACATTGACATCTATGAATGATTGATTTGACACTCTTCCACCCCACAGCTTCGTCATTCGAGCCGTTTCTCTTTGTACACGAAAATCCACTCCATCATTGAAGGCATAAGGGGAAATGTAGGAGTCATACACCTCATTCATTCCCATAACTCCAAACACAGTAGAATGCTTTACCTCCTTGTTGACCGGGATAAAATCATCACCACTTTCATTCCCTTGCGAGAAAGCACAAAAAACGAAAGTAAGCAATGAAATGTGAAAAGTGAAAAGTCGAAGCATGTTTTGAATTATCATGAATAATCCAATTTAAGTGTTAAAAGTTAGAACAATTTCAGCTGACCAGTTATCTCGTCACGAATATCGCTGTCGCTCTTGCCTTCGTCTGGATCTATCACCTCTGGAACACTTCCGTTTTCGTCATCATTATCGCTATCTTCATCGTTATTTTCTGGGAAACGCGTTGGCTCAAGCTCCTTCACCTCGCCAAGAATGTATGTGGTGAGGCGCTTACCCTTTGCCTTGATACCTTTCACTGCAATGTATTCGTCAGCATCCACCTCAATAGGGCCGCGGAAAGCGTCTGGTTCGAGGAATGTGAGTTGCAGACGAGGATAAGGAGTGTCAGAAAGGAGAATCAACTTGCTACCAGCATTCTCGCCAAGATACGACACCTTCTTCTTTGTTTCCTCAAAATAGAATCGCTTGATGTATGGCTGATTCTGATTGTCAGCATCCCACAGCACAGCTGTCCACACCTTCTTTGCCTTATACTTTTCTATGCGCATGATGTTCTGTTCGAAGTGGTTGTTGGCATCAAATGATGTAAGGTAGTATTCCCCCGTATCAAGAATGACAAGAATCTGGTCATTATTCTGAAACTCACCAAGATACTGACCATGTTCATCGTAGTTGATACGCTGCACATCAGGATCCCACCACACTTTTCTGCCGCCGAGAGTACTGCCTCCATGGGCTTTCAATTGAATACGGAAGATCTCATTCTTAGTCAATTGATTGCCTCGTGAAGAGCGCCCCTTGATTGGAACCTCTGAGAAGTCCTTCTCAAACACCAACTTCTTGATTTTTTCAAGAGGCTTCAATGTCACCTTGATGATTTCTGCCTCACCGTTGCTGTTGGCCGAGAACCAAGTTACTTTCGACTTTGGAGTACCGAGAGTAACATCATACTCACGATCACGAGTCACGCTTGGCACATTGAAGCGCTTAATGTAAGTCACTCCCGTAGCACCATCCTTGTATGTAGCATTGTAGATAGTGCGGGTGTCGTTCTTCTTGAAAACAGCCACATGGATAATCTCCACCTTACGCTTCTCTGCCTTGCTGCGTTCCGTCTCTCCTATGAACACCTTCTCTGCCACCTTAATGACCTTGTATGTACCATCCTTGTAGAAGATGATGATGTCATCAATGTCCGAGCAGTTGCACACAAACTCATCCTTCTTCAAGCTGGTGCCGATGAAGCCCTCAGCACGGTTAATGTAAAGTTTCTGGTTAGCCTCAGCCACCGTTGCTGCCTGAATAGTGTCGAAGTTGCGAATCTCCGTGAGGCGAGGATGCTCTGCACCATACTTTTTCTTGAGGAAGCGGAACCACTCTGCAGTCACCTCTACGAGGTTGGCAAGATCATGCTCCACCTGCTCAATATCTGCCTTGAGGCGAGCAATGAGTTCGTCTGCCTTGTCT
Source organism: Candidatus Minthosoma caballi (assembly GCA_018064505.1). Taxonomy (GTDB): domain Bacteria; phylum Bacteroidota; class Bacteroidia; order Bacteroidales; family Bacteroidaceae; genus Minthosoma; species Minthosoma caballi. Next base: position 32,502 of record JAGHVC010000054.1, read on the forward strand.
TTGTTAAACTTTAAGATGCGAGCCATCTTGATTTCCATGAGACGAAGAATATCGTCACGAGTCACTTCACGCACGAAAGACTCTTTGAATGGGGCCAAGCGCTTATCCACATAAGCCACTGCATGATCCATATCTGGAGCATTTTCAAATTCCTTTCCCTTATATATGCGCTCCTCAATGAAGATTTTTTCCAGAGAACAGAAGTGCAGCTGCTCCAGCAACTCTGCACGGCGAATCTCCAGTTCGCGCTTGATAAGGTACTTGGTGTAATCCACCGATTTGCGCAGCACATCGCTCACATTTAGGAACTTAGGCATGCGGTCATCGATGACGCAACAGTTTGGCGAGATGCTGATTTCACAATCGGTGAAAGCATAAAGAGCATCTATCGTCTTATCCGACGACGCACCTGGCATGAGGTGGATGAGAATCTCCACGCCTGCCGCAGTCATATCTTCCACTTTGCGAGCCTTTATCTTGCCCTTCTCAATTGCCTTTAGAATAGAATCGATGAACGGGCTTCCCTTTGATGGTGAGCCAGTTGTTCTGCCAAATGGAATCTCCGTGATGGCAAGCGTCTTATTGTCGCGCTTCTCAATCTTAGCCCGAATGCGCACCGAACCACCACGCTGTCCGTCATTATATTTCGAAACATCGATGCTGCCACCTGTCTGGAAATCAGGATATAGTTGGAATGGCTCATCATACAAATAGTTCACAGCTGCATCGCAAATCTCATTAAAATTGTGAGGAAGAATTTTGCTGTTCAAGCCTACGGCAATGCCTTCCACTCCCTGAGCGAGGAGGAGCGGGAACTTTACCGGCAGAGAAATAGGCTCTTTATTACGACCATCGTATGACAGTTTCCATTCCGTAGTCTTAGGATTGAACAGTACATCCAACGCAAACTTCGACAAGCGCGCCTCGATGTAACGGCCAGCTGCAGCATCATCGCCAGTGAGGATGTTGCCCCAGTTGCCCTGGCAATCAATGAGAAGGTTCTTCTGTCCCATCTGCACCAGCGCGTCCTTGATGGAGGCATCGCCATGAGGATGGAACTGCATAGTGTGTCCCACGATGTTTGCCACCTTATTATATCGTCCATCATCCATTCGCTTCATCGAATGCAGAATGCGTCTCTGCACAGGCTTGAGACCGTCCATAATATAAGGTACAGCACGCTCAAGGATTACATATGAAGCATAATCCAAGAACCAGTTCTGGTACATTCCACTCAAATGGTGAGTGATGCTGTCCTTCATGGTTGATGGGTCATAGTCAGACCTTGGAGGCATACCAGAAGAAGGTGAAGCGCTTTCTTCAAGCACTTCGCCTTCCTCGTTATTGTTCATCTCATCGAGGTTTTCCGTTCCCTCGTTGAGAATTTCGTCGTCGTTGTATTCGCTCATTTAGGTTTTTGATTGTTTTAATTGGGGGCAAAGCAGACGCACTGCTTTGAACATATTGTTTCACCCTAATCAGTAGAGTAACTACTCCCCCTCCCTTCTAACGGGAGGGGGCAAGGGGGGAGGGTCTTTACTTTGTCAATGCAAGTGTATCTAATGCAATCATTAACTCCTCATCTGTTGGGATGCAGCAAACTGTGACCTTTGAGTCATCAGCTGAGAGGATAGCCTCAGTAGCGCGACAAGAGCGGTTCTTCTGCTCGTCCATCTTCACACCCATGAACTCAAGACCTTCTGTAGCACCTTCGCGTACTTCCCACTGGTTTTCACCAGCACCACCTGTGAAGAGGATGATATCTACACCACCCATTGCAGCAGCATACTCACCGATGTACTTCTTGATGCGGTATGTGTACATTTCCTTAGCAAGACGAGCCTTGTCGTTGCCAGCAGCGATGCCAGCAAGAATGTCACGGAAGTCAGAAGAACCTTCGCTGACACCAGCAAGTCCTGATTGTTTGTTGAGGAGGTTTGAGATGCCCTTAGTGTCAAGACCAAGCTTATCCATGATGAATGTCACAGCACCAGCATCGATGTCACCAGAGCGAGTTCCCATAATGAGACCTTCGAGTGGAGTGAGACCCATAGAAGTGTCCACACACTTGCCATCCTTGACAGCAGCGATAGAAGCACCATTGCCGATGTGGCAAGTGATGATCTTCTTGCCCTCTGGATTTACACCAAGGAACTCACAAACACGCTGTGAAACATAGCGGTGACTAGTTCCGTGGAAGCCGTAGCGGCGAACGCCGTACTTAGTGTAGAGCTCGTAAGGAAGAGCGTACATGTAAGCATAGTCAGGCATTGTCTGGTGGAAGGCAGTGTCGAACACGCCAACCTGTGGAATGTTAGGGAGGAGAGCCTTGACAGCATTCACACCCTTGATGTTAGCAGGGTTGTGGAGTGGAGCGAGGTCGTTGCAAGCAGTGAATGCCTCCATAACTTCGTCAGTAAGGAGTACAGACTTGTTGAACTTCTCACCACCATGTACCATGCGGTGACCTACTGCATCGAGTTCGTTGAGGTCCTTGAGCACAGCGAACTCACCATTAGTGAGAACATCGAAGATGAGCTGTACACCAGCAGTGTGCTCAGCGATTGGTTTCTCAATCTTAGTCTTCTGACCGTTGAGCTTAACATTGATGAATGAATCTGGAAGACCAATCTTTTCAATACCACCAGAAGTGATTACGCTCTGGTCATCCATATTGTAAAGGGCATACTTGATAGACGAGCTGCCACAATTTAATACGAGAATTTTCATTAAAGTTCCCCGGCCCCCAAAGGGGGCGGCCATCCGGTTTGGGGGAGATGGCTTAGTATTGTTATTTTCCCCGACAATAGCATGCCATTGGAAAATGTCCCGAATGGCTGCCCCCTTCGGGGGGTAGGGGGCTTTTATTTAGCGTCCATTGCCTGGCAAGCAGTAATGGCTACCATCTTATAGATGTCATCAACAGAGCAACCACGGCTGAGGTCGTTTACTGGACGAGCAATACCCTGGAGGATAGGGCCAATGGCATCGGCATTGCCAAGACGCTGAACGAGCTTGTAAGCAATGTTACCAACCTCAAGACATGGGAATACGAGGACATTAGCATTGCCAGCAATTTCTGAACCTGGTGCTTTCTTCTGACCAACACTTGGCACGAGAGCAGCATCTGCCTGAAGTTCACCGTCAACCTTGAGTGATGGGTCGAGTTCCTTGGCAAGCTTAGTAGCCTCAACAACCTTATCTACTACCTCATGCTTAGCACTTCCCTTGGTAGAGAATGAAAGCATAGCGACACGAGGGTCAGCAAAACCAGCTACGCTCTTAGCTGTCTGAGCTGTACAAACTGCTATCTGTGCAAGCTGACCTGCATCTGGCATAGGAGTAACAGCAACATCACCAACTACAAGCACACCTTCCTCACCATACTGAGGAGTCTGTGTGATGAGAAGCATAGCACCAGAAACGCAAGTGATGCCAGGAGCACACTTGATGATCTGGAGAGCAGGACGGAGAGTGTCACCTGTAGTAGAGAGAGCACCAGAGATCTGTCCGTCAGCATCACCGCTCTTGATGATAAGGCAACCGAAATAAAGAGGGTCGAGCACCTGCTGACGAGCCTTCTCTATTGTCATGCCTTTCTTCTGGCGAAGCTGGAAGAGCAACTGAGCATATTCCTCTGTCTTCTCGCTTGTAGCAGGGTCAATGATTGTAGCCTTGCCAATGTTCTTCAGACCAAGTTTGTCGGCAAGAGTAAAAATTTCTTCTTCATTACCGATAAGGATGATATCGGCTATGTCGTCAGCAAGAGATTTGTCGGCGGCAGTAAGTGTGCGCTCCTCAAGAGATTCTGGGAGCACGATACGCTGCTTGTTAGATTTTGCACGCGCAATAATACTTTCTATCAATGCCATATTATGAGTTATTGGATTTTTATATGATTTTTGCAAAGTTAGCTTTTTTTCTTCACATATTCAGCATATCAACTAAAAGAATAAGAAAAAATAACAAGATTTGCATATACAGCACCTCAAAACCCCATCTACAACGACACTCGTGCAATAGACATCCATCCAATTGAGGTATTTTCTCAGTCCTTTGCTCCGTAAATGACGCCCCCCTATTGCGATTGGATATCACACTTCCAAGTCTCTTTATCAAGTAGAAATTATCGAGACACTCATCACTCATCACAAACACCTCATAAATACATGAATATTAGAGCATTATATGTGTGACGAGTGCTTTTTGACTCATCACACACTCATCACACCGATAACACACAGAGTTTCAATCGACTAACATACACCTGTGACGAGTGATGAGTGTTTTAAATTTCCTTACAGTTGACATCCCTATTTTGAAAATGAGACGAAATGAAAACCACTCTTCGTCTATTCATATTATTCGCTTTCACAGAATGCAGTTATTCTCGCCCTGTGAATACTGTTAGTCATGCCGTGTGAATAAGAGTATCCAAGCCCTGTGAATAAGTGTATTCACAAAGCATAAATAAATAGGTTGTCACCAATACATTTAACTTACGAGTTTAGCAAACGGCAGAGCATCTTTGCCACACCGTCGTCATCAACGGAATCGGTCACGATGTCAGCACAGGCTTTAACATCGTCGGAGGCATTACCCATTGCTACGCCGATGCCAGCATGACGGAGCATTGGCTTGTCGTTGCCACCATCGCCAAAAGCCATTGTCTGGGAGATATCGAAGCCAAAGTAGCGAGCCACATCGTCGATGCCTGTAGCTTTGTCGGTGCCACTGGCTATGCAGTCAGCAAAGAATGGATGCCAGCGTTGGGCAGAGCAGTTGGGAAGCACATTGTGCATGATATATGGCTCGTCAGCCTCAGTGAAGAAGGCAATGATCTGCATGATGTCCATAGTCATAGCTTCCTCTGGGTTGCGTGACTGTGGCGTGCCAAGGTCGAGAAGTTCAAAAACCTCACGAAAGCTTTCGTTGTAATGAGTAACGAAAGCCTCTTCGTCGGTGGCATAAGCAACGGCTATAGGGTGCTGTTCCTGATAATCAATCATACGCTGCACATCTGCCTTATCTACATTCTTGTGGGCAATGACTGTGCCATCATTCAAGATGATGCTTGCGCCATTGACGGCCATGATGCCATCGTACTCGAGAGTGCCAAGATTGTTGATGAAAGGACGAGGACGCCCTGTGGCGATGAACACCTTAATACCCTTTTGACGAATCGCATGGACCGCATCGATGGCCGACTGAGGTATTGTGTGGGTGGCAAACGACACGAGAGTACCGTCAATATCGAAGAATACTGCTTTTATATTGCTGAACTTTTCCATTGAATGCATTATTTTGCATGCAAAGTTAAGGGTTTTAGTCAAAAAGGCATCTTTCTGGCAATAAAAAAAGTATATTCATGCCTGCTTCTGTACACAAATGTTTTTTTATTGAAATAAAATATCTATCTTTGTGGTGAATTTCAACACAACAATGAATGAGATGAAAACTTTTATCTGTACTTTTGATTTTGCAAAAAAAAGCATTGCCATGCTGATGCTTTTCGTGCTGTCATTTGCAGCCAATGCACAGACTTTCTATGAAGTGACATATACTGACCCCGACGACGAGGAGGAGTATACAGGCCTGATGATTTACTATAGCGATGAAGATTGCAAGATGCGTCTCATCAACAAAAAGGCGCTGGAAAATGACGAAGTGTTTGAGTCTGCTTACTACCCTGTGGTGGAGGGAAAGGAGAGCAAGTCGGATGTAGGAGTGATGGTGTATGCTCCTGAGGAAGAAGGCTTTCCGGCGTTTGTATGGATGTGGGAGAAGGATGACGCATCGGACATCAACTCCCAGCCTTTTGTGACTTTCGACATTGAGGATCCATCTACATACTTTGAAGCAGAGTACTTCGTCGAGATTACGCTTAATGACATGGACGAGGAGTATATCCTGCAATTTTATGGAGAGAATGAGGATGAATATAAGATGATGATGGAGGGCATGAAGCTGCTGGCAAGGCAGTATAGCACATCAACAGAGGGTGCTCCTCTGAAATATGGCATTGAGGATAATGTAGAGCCTGGCGAGGGTGGCAACACGCTGGAAGATAGTGCTACTCCTGCAGCTCAAAGCAGCAGTACTGGCAACAAGGCGACTATGCATCTGATCGTGCTTGCCAACACGAATGTGAGCGACATAGGCGTGGCTTGCCATAGGGATGCTATGAATGTGTATAGCGAGATGGAGGGTATTGCTCGTGTACTGGGCATGAACTTCCACAAGAACATATTGACTGACCAATATTACAGCAAGGAAAACTTAGGCAAGGCCATAAATCAGCTCAGCCCAAGCAAGGACGATGTGGTGGTTTTCGTGTACTCTGGTCATGGATTCAGATTTGACGACCAAACAGACTTCTACCCTAACATGGATGTAAGCCCTACAATATATGATAGTCCGCTAGACAACTATGTAGCTGTGAGCGATGTGTATAATGCCATCATCGGCAAAGGCGCCCGACTGAATCTCGTGTTCTCTGACTGCTGCAATGTGAAAGCTGGCGTTGACACTCCTTCTATCGTAAATAATAACACGCTGTTTTCGCGTTCGAACAGTAATTTTGACATGGAGAAACTGAGAAAGCTGTTCTTACAGTCGAGGGGCAGTTTGATTGCCACTGCAGCAAGTCCAGGAGAAGCTTCGTGGTGCGGTGTAAACGGCAGTTACTTCATTCTCAGCGTATTGGAACAGCTCCGCAATCAAATTAGTGTGCTGAACAACAATCAACCTTCATGGGATATGTTGGTGAGCGAAGCCATCGAGTCGGCTGCTAATAAAACTGCAAACGACACTCAGTGTAAGAAACAGAATGGCATGAAGATGGTGGACATTAAGTAGATCACTTAAGGAACTCAAACAGTCCCATCATGTCCAAGAACACAATGCCGATTGCCACTGGAGCAATGTAGCGCAGTGCAAAGACTAGCATACGAAAATATGGAGTTTTCAAATCACCTTGATTTGAAAGCTCCTCTTTGTATAGCTGCTTGTCAAGAATCCAACCAGAGAAGATGCTAATGAGCATTCCACCAATTGGAAGGAGAATCATGCCAGAGAAGTCATCGAAGGCAGAGAAAATATTGCGACCGAAGATTTGAATGCCTGACAACGGACCAAATGACAGGGAACAAAGAACACCAAGAACGAGACACACACTGGTGACTACTACTGCAGCCTTGCGACGAGGGGTGTGATATTCCTCAACAACAAAAGCTGTAGCTACTTCGTGCAGGGAAATGGCGCTAGTAAGCGCGGCGATAAAGAGTAGGAAGTAGAACAGCAAGGAGAATATCCACGACAGAAATGGGAGACCTGTGAATGCTTGCTGGAAAACATTTGGCAACGATATAAATATCAAGCTGGCTCCTGCACCTACCTCATTTGGATTCATGCCAATGTTGAATACCGATGGGAAGATGATAAAGCCGGCCATCACAGCCACTATGGTGTCGATTATGCTGACATTGACGGCGGTCTTGGCAAGCTTTGTGCCGCCATCAAAGTAGCTTGCGTAAGTGCATAAGCATCCCATGCCGAGGGAAAGGGAGAAAAAGGCTTGGCCCATGGCACTTAGCACTGTGCCGCTTGTTACCTTGCTCCAATCAGGCACCAAAAGATACTCGATACCTGCGCTTGCTCCTGGCAATGAGACTGAACATACCACCAAGATGGCCGTGATGATAAAAAGCACGGGCATCATCACCTTGCTGAATTTCTCTATGCCAGACTGCACGCCACGAGTAATGACAATATGAGTTATTGAAATGAACAGTACGAGCCAAAGTGTTGGCATCCAGGGATTTGAAGAGAATGACTCAAAGATGTCACCAAATTCTGAAGCCTCAACGCCATTGAATGCTGAGGTGGCAGAAAGGAAAGAATAATGAAGTGTCCATCCACCCACAACTCCATAGTAACACAGGATGAGCCAACCTGTGAACACACCGAGACGGCCTACCCACTTCCACACTCCATCGTTGGAAAGGATACGGTAGGCTCCTGCTGTGTTGGCATGAGTGTGACGGCCAATAAGGAACTCACTTATCATGATTGGCAAACCTAGCAAAAGTATACATACAATGTAGATAATGATGAAAGCTGCTCCACCGTTCTGACCTGTGACAATTGGGAAGCGCCAAATGTTGCCTAATCCTACTGCTGAACCTGCTGCTGCGAGTATCGCACCTATTTTGCTTCCGAAGTTTTCTCTTTTATCTTCCATACTGATAATGATATAATTACGCCAAGAAATGCACCAAACGAATTGGCAAGTGCATCCATCCAATCGCCTGAACGATATGGAAGGAGCATCTGAATGAGCTCCATCAGTCCGCCCCAAAGAGCGGGAAGAACAAATGTGGAGATAATAACACGAATAGATGGCATCTCCCATCTCATGTTCCTCCACCAATCAAGCCACATTGCAAATGTGAATGATGCATACATAATAAAATGCACCCACTTGTCAAAGAAAGGCACATCCTCAAGCTGAGGCACATCAGGCACAGGAGCCGCACTTAACAAAGCTATCAGCATGCCTACGATTGTCGAACAGAGCCAAAATCCTCTGGTTGCCAGTCGTTCACCTTTTACTGTCCCTTTATTGCCTTCCATGTTTTATAAGGATGTTTTGTTAAATACTTGTTGTAATAATGATGATTGCCTGTCACTTCAACGCCAAGGAACTCTGGCTTGAGGTATTCTTCATCTTCGCTCTCAAGCTCAATCTCAGCAAGCACTAATCCCTCGTTTTCTTCAAAAAACTCATCCACTTCTACCACATGCTTGCCATTCTTCACCAACCAGCGGTTCTTGCTCACACGACCGGGCATGCATAACTTCATCAGTTCGTGAGCATCATCCATAGGTATCTCTATTTCGAACTCGTAGCGAGACAATCCATCTGACTTTGCAGGACCTTTTATAGTGAGGTACGCCTTCTCATCACGGATACGCACACGAACGGTTTTGCCTGGCTCTGTAGCAAAATACCCCTGCTCGATGTGAGTACAGTTGTAAGCCAACTCTTTGTAAGAAGAGTCACTCACTAAAAACTTTCGTTCGATTTCAAGAGACCCACCCCGCCCCTCCCTGTGAGGGAGGGAGAGGGAAGATACTCCGCTATCAGATTGGTCAATATTTATGTTGTTAGTATTCATAATTGCTGTGTGCAGCTGTTCCTTGGACGGTGTCGATTGTATATTCCTACCCCCTCCCTCACAGGGAGGGCTGGGGTGGGTCTTCTTTTTATCCTTCTGTTGCAAATTCCATCAAATAAGCCTTGATGAACTCATCAAGCTTGCCATCCATCACCCCGCCGACATCGCTTGTCTGATAGTTTGTACGATGGTCTTTCACACGGCGGTCGTCGAAAACATAAGAACGAATCTGGCTGCCCCACTCTATCTTCTTCTTGCCTGCCTCCACCTTTGCCTGTTCCTCCATACGATGTTGTAACTCCTTGTCGTACAGCATAGAACGGAGCAAACGGAGTGCATTCTCCTTGTTCTTTGGTTGGTCGCGAGTTTCTGTGTTTTCGATGAGGATTTCCTCCTCCTCTCCTGTGTAAGGATCTTTGTATTGGTAACGAAGACGAACTCCAGATTCTACCTTGTTGACATTTTGGCCACCAGCACCACTAGAACGGAATGTGTCCCATGAAATGCGAGACTGTTCAATTTCCACATTGATAGTATCATCTACAAGAGGAGTGACAAACACACTGGCAAAAGAGGTCATTCGCTTGCCCTGAGCATTGTAGGGGCTCACACGAACAAGGCGATGAACTCCATTCTCACCCTTCAGGAAACCATAAGCGAGATTGCCCTGAATCTCCATTGTGACAGTCTTAATGCCTGCCTCATCCCCATCTTGGAAGTTGCTGATTGTCACCTTGTAGCCATGCTGTTCAGCATAGCGCTGGTACATTCGCATTAGCATGCTTGCCCAATCCTGAGCCTCAGTGCCGCCAGCACCAGAGTTGATCTTTAACACACAATCCATTTCATCTGCTTCTCCCTGAAGCATATTCTTCATCTCGAGATCCTCGATGAGAGAAAGTGCATTGGCATAGTAATCGTCAACCTCCTGCTCTGTTGACATTTCCTCTTTATAGAAGTCAAATGCCACCTCTGTATCGTCGGTAGCAGCTTTCACCTCATTGTATCCTTCAATCCACTTCTTCAAACCCTTCACCTTCTTCATCTGTGCTTCTGCCGCTTTCTGGTCGTCCCAGAATCCAGGTGCTTGGGTGCGCAATTCCTCTTCTTCAACCTCAATGAGCTTGCTCTCGATGTTGAGGTATTTATACAATGCCTCCGTGCGCTCCTTAATGTCTTTTAATTGTTCTATTGTTATCATAATTGTCCGTTATTTTGTGCAAAGGTAGTGCTTTTTATTTATAATGTGGGCGTTTTTGACTAATAAAATCAAAATCTTAAGCTATCACTATTCATTCTTCATTTATTTTCCGTAATTTTGCACCTTGAAAAATTATGTCTTACAGACATTATTCCACAAAGAATGGCAGTAATTAAAAAACTTGACATATTCATACTGAAGAATTACCTAACACTGTTTGCAGGCACTTTCTGCATCAGTTTGTTTGTTGTAATGATGCAGTTCTTGTGGAAATACATTGATGATTTGGTGGGCAAAGGGTTGTCGTTTGAGGTCTATGCTAAGTTCTTCTGGTATGCAACAGAAACTCTGGTACCTATGGCGTTGCCGTTGGCAATCTTGCTGGCATCACTCATTTCGTTTGGCAACATTGGTGAGAGACTTGAGCTGCTGGCAATCAAAGCTGCGGGTATTTCCCTGTTCCGAACTTTGTGCCCACTCATTATTCTCAACACACTATTTGCTATAGGCTCTTTCCATTTCCAGAACAAGATTGCTCCTGAAGCTCAGCAGAACCTGATGCAGCTGCTGTTCTCCATGAGAGAGAAATCGCCAGAAGTTGATATTCCTGAAGGTGTGTGCTATGATGGAATTGACAACATAAACTTGTTCGTCAAGAAAAAGAACAAGGACACAGGCATGCTGTATGATGTGATTATCTACAACATGCAAGACGGAGTGAACAAGGCTCACATTATCCTTGCTGACTCGGCAAGGATGGAGACAAGCTCCGACAAGATGCATTTGCTTCTTCATTTGTTTGAAGGAGAGCAGTTTGAGAATCTAAATGACAACACGCTACAGGCAAATAATGTACCTTATCGCAGAGAGACATTCGTAGAGAAACATTTCATAATTGACTTCGACTCAAACTTCACCATGACCGATCAGGAGACGGTGGCAGGCTCGGCTATGACGAAGGACATGAATCAACTGGTGTGCGACATCGACTCTATGGAGACAAGGCTCGACAGCTTGAGTGTTGCTTTCCGCAAGGAGATGAAACGAAATGCCCTTTATGTGCCTCACAAGGCTGTACTATCGGACTATGACTCACTGGTGATTGCAGGTATGTCGTCGCAATTGGTTAAGGAACTGACCGAAGCTGAAAAACAAGAAGAAAAGAAGAAGGCAAAAACGGCATTCACTGTGCCAAAGTCATCGGTGAACATTGACTCGATAATGAACAAGATAAACTCACAAGACAAACAAAGGGTGCTGATGTCTGCTATTCAGAAGTGTGGCATGCAGGAAATGGAATTGGAATGGAAAGCAGACCAAATGGAAAGCGGTGAAAAGCAAATACGCCGCCACTGGATTCAGTATTGGAAGAAAATCACTACTGCTTTGTCATGCTTGTTATTCTTCTTCATTGGAGCTCCCCTTGGCGCCATCATCAGAAAGGGTGGACTGGGAATGCCTGTAGTGATTGCGGTTGTCATCTTCCTTGTTTATTACATCATCGATACTGGTTCAATGAAGGTGGGACGAGAGGGCACAATCCCTGTATGGCTCGGAATGTGGATAAGCACAATAGTGCTGATGCCTTTGGGCATTTACTTCACTATCAAGTCTAACAACGACTCATCGGTGTTCAACATGGACACTTACACAAACTTCTTCCGCAAACTGTGGGGAATTCGAACAAAGAGACACATCTCACGCAAGGAGGTTATCATCAATGATCCTGACTATCCAGAGATGGCTATGATGCTTGGCGAACTCACCAATAGCTGTAGAAACTATCTAAAGAATCACAGAAAGCGTTCTTTGTGGGGCTACATCAAGTTCATTTTCAGCAGAAGAAAGGACGAGGATGCAGAAGACATCAACATGCATCTAGAATATATTGTTGATTCATTGTGTAATAGCAAAGACAAACAAATTCTTCTTGACCTCAACTACTTGCCAATAATGGAGACAAGCGATTTCCGCTTCTACCGACGCAAGAAGGGAGACATGAAGGCAATTATTCAATACGGAGATAAGATAAAAGACTATATAAATGGAAAATATTCAATTCAGTAAGATAGAAGATGCTTTAGAGGATTTCCGACAAGGCAAATTCGTCATAGTGGTTGACGATGAGGATCGTGAGAACGAGGGCGACTTCATCACAGCAGCAGAAATGATCACTCCAGAGAAAATCAATTTCATGCTTCGTGAAGGTCGTGGAGTGCTTTGCGCCCCTATCACAATCTCTCGTGCGAAAGAACTTGAGCTTGCTCATCAAGTGGAAGACAACACAAGCATGCTCGGTACTCCTTTCACTGTGACTGTTGACAAACTGGAAGGATGCACTACTGGAGTTTCGGCTCATGATCGTGCCGAAACAATAAAATGGCTTGCGAACACCGATGCTAAACCTCAGGACTTTGGGCGTCCAGGGCACATTAACCCTCTGTATGCTCAAGACAACGGAGTGCTCCGTCGTGCTGGCCATACAGAAGCTGCTATTGACCTTGCCCGACTCTCTGGTTTGAAACCTGCAGCTGCACTTATTGAGATTCTGAATCCTGACGGCACTATGGCTCGTCTTCCCCAGCTTGCGGAAAAAGCTAAGGAATTCGGCATGAAGCTCATACAGATAAAGGATTTGATTGCTTACCGCATTCAGCAGGAAAGATTGGTGGACAAAGGCATGGAAGCAGACATGCCAACTGCATACGGACACTTCCGCATCATTCCTTTCAAGCAGAAAAGCAACGGACTCGAGCACATTGCTCTTGTAAAGGGTGAATGGAACGAAGGAGACCCTGTGCTCGTAAGAATGCATTCTAGCTGCGCAACAGGCGACATCTTCGGAAGCATGCGTTGCGACTGTGGAGAGCAGCTTCACAAATCAATGGAACTAATTGAGAAGGAAGGGAAAGGCGCAATCGTGTATCTTCAGCAAGAAGGCCGTGGCATCGGCTTGACAGCAAAGATTGCTGCTTATGTGCTTCAAGAGCAAGGCATGGACACCGTAGATGCTAACATTCATCTCGGTTTTGACCCAGACCTTCGCGACTATGGCGTCGGCGCACAAATTCTTCGCGACTTGAAGATTACAAAACTTCGTCTCATAACAAACAACCCTGCCAAGCGTGTAGGCCTTGATGGATACGGTCTTGAAATCATCGAGAATGTACCGATTGAGATTAAGCCAAATCGCTATAATGAGCGTTATCTCCGTACAAAGCAGGAGAGAATGGGACATAAGTTGCACCTCTGACCATCCCCCATACCTTTCCCTTTTATTGAGGGAAGTAATTACCAGAGGATGTAGCCCGTTTTTATGTTAATCAAAAAATAACATACAAGTAGAATATCACCCCCACAAATCATTCTACTCCCCTCCATAAAAGTGAGGGGTTGGGGGTGGGTCTTTATGGAAAATCTCTCAGATCGTCTTAACAGACTTTCCCCATCTCAGACTCTCGCAATGAGTCAGAAGAGTTCAGAGCTTAAGGCTCAAGGCATTGACATCATCAACTTGTCAGTAGGCGAACCAGACTTCAACACTCCAGATCACATCAAGGCTGCTGCCATCCAGGCAGTGGAGGACAACTGGAGCCGATACAGCCCAGTACCTGGCTACCCTGAGCTCAAGAATGCTATCGTCAATAAGCTCAAGAACGAGAATGGCCTAGACTACAAGCCTTCACAGATTCTCTGCTCTAACGGCGCCAAGCAGTCAGTATGTAACGCCATCATGGCACTTGTTAACGCTGGCGATGAAGTTATCATTCCTGCACCATATTGGGTTTCTTACCCACAGATGGTTCTTCTTGCAGAAGGTACACCTGTATTCGTTGAGGCAAAGATTGAGCAGGACTTCAAGATTACTCCAGAACAGCTGGAAGCAACAATCACAGACAAAACACGCGCACTCATCCTTTGCTCTCCAAGCAACCCAACAGGTTCGGTTTACAGCAAAGAGGAGCTAGAAGGCTTGAAGAATGTCCTTCTCAAGCACCCACGAGTAATCGTTATCGCTGACGAAATCTATGAGCACATCAACTACATCGGCGCTCACGCTTCAATGGCATCTTTCGATGATATCAAGGAGCGTGTTGTAATTATCAATGGCGTATCGAAGGCTTATGCAATGACCGGCTGGCGCATTGGTTTCATCGCTGCTCCTGAATGGATCGTTAAGGGCTGTAACAAGCTTCAGGGCCAGTATACTTCAGGTCCTTGCTCTGTTTCTCAGAAGGCTGCTGAGGCTGCATTTGCTGGAGACCAGACTTGTGTCGAGACAATGCGTCAAGCATTTGAGCGTCGCAAGAACCTCATCGTTAAGCTCGCAAAGGAAATCCCAGGACTTGAGGTTAACGAGCCACAAGGCGCATTCTACCTCTTCCCTAAGTGCTCAAGCTACTTCGGCAAGAAGGATGGCGACCGCGTAATCAACAACTCTACTGACTTCGCAATGTACCTCCTCGAGGTTGGCCATGTGGCTACAGTAGGCGGTGACGCATTCGGTTCTCCTGAGTGCTTCCGCATGAGCTACGCTACAAGCGACGAGAATATCGTGGAGTCAATGAAGCGCATCAAGGAAACTCTTGCACGCTTGAAATAACTAAAACAAAGGAACGAATCATAGACCTAATTGGCAATTGATTCGTTCCTTTTCTTTTTTTCTAACCTTAACCATTATGAAAAGAATACTAACTTCCGCTTTATTACTATTGAATCTTGTCGCAAATGCACAAGAAGATATCACTACGAAATATATCGTGAACCCTTCATTTGAAGCCGACGACATCACGAAGCTTTCTAAAGATGATACAAGAGGTGCATATGCTGCTCCTTCTGTAGAGGGATGGAAATTAGCAGGGAATTACGGTGTTTCAGACATCATGACAAGTGCCACAACAGCTACTGATAATAATTTCGGTACTCCGGGAAAACCTGCAGAAGGAAGCCAGATGTATTATCTTCGCCATGCATGGACTGATGCAACTCCAAGCCTCACCCAAACCATTAAACTACCTGCAGGAAATTACCGACTTACTGTTGACAACAAATGCATTACCCAATCATCTCAGTCGGCATCCTTGATTGCAGGGAATGAGAGCACCGCACTCACCTTCTCAAGCTCTATGCCGTCAGTATGGGCAACCACCTATGTAGATTTCGCACTAAAAGAAGAAAAGACCATCACAATAGGAATCAAAGCAAACTTTGTCAATGCTTCTGGCGGTTCGATAATTATCGACAACTTCCGCCTTTATGACATGAAAGACTACATTGTTCCAGAAGAACCAACAGAAACAAGCGTGTTCTCTCCTACAGAAGGTGTTATCACTACTAACTTTGTTAGTGAAACAGAGATGAAAGCAGACCTACTGCAAATGCTTGCCAACTTCTCCAAATACATGGTAAATGATTTCCAAGAGTGTCAAGCACCTAATAGCAAGAATGAAGCTTGCGGTGCATTCAAAGGAGAAAACACAATGGGAAATGATGAGCGCGGCGTGCGTCCTAATGCAGACCTGAGCATGATATGCGCCTTCCTTGTTAAGTATGGAAAAGCTGCTGGAGTAACTCTGCCTGAGGGTGTAACATGGGACAAGATTGAAGACATGGCAATGAAATCCCTCATATTTGCCTACTCTACTCACAAAGCAAACAAATTGAAAGTATGCTCTGGCAACAACTACTGGGGATCTATGTCAACTAGCGATAGCGTGTGGGAATCTTCACTTTGGGCTATGTCTGTTGCCTATTCGGCATATTTCCAATGGGATAAACTCACCGAGGAGCAGCGTGGATACATTTATGCATTGCTGAAAGCAGAATGTAATTATGAGCTTGGAAGAAGTATTCCTACAGGATATGCAGGCGACACAAAAGCAGAAGAAAACGGATGGGAAGCAGACATTCTTGCCGCAACTCTTGGCCTCTTCCCTAACGATGCCCTTGCTCCAAAGTGGTTTGCAAGACTCCGTGAATTTGCAATCAATTCGTATTCACACACGGGAGACGCCTTAAACACAACAGTAATTGACCCCGAATATGACAATACGACTGTAGCTGATTTATATAAAGGACAAAATCTATATGACGACTTCTCACTCCAAAACCATAATTTGTTCCACACTTCATACCAGAATGTTGTGATGCAAGAACTTGGGGAAGCAGCTCTAGCATTAAAAATGTTCCAGCTTGGCCTTTACGGAGAGGAGAAATGGAAGACAAACGCACTCATGCACAATAACCAGCAAGTGCAGGACTCAATACTTAACTGGCTAGCTCTTCCTGACGGCGAATTAGCAATGCCAAATGGCAATGACTGGTCTCTATTCCTATATGATCAGATAACATCATATACAACTCAGGCATGCTTCCTGCAAGACCCAAATGCCCTCATGCTCGAGAATATGGCATACAAGTACATCAAAGCCCGCCAGACAACCACTAAAGATGGCAGCTGGCTGTTGCGAGCAGATGTTGGCGCCCGACGCATGGGAGTGGAAGCGCATCGTGTGATGATGACATTCCTCATGCATGACATTCTATCTACTGCAAGCATAAAGGCTCCTACATGGGACGAATTCAATGCCAAATATAGCGAAGCAAAGATGATTCCATGCCAGAATATTGTTCGTGCATCAAACCCTTATATGTTCTCATGCTTCTCATGGAGCAACGGATTAAAGAGCTACACTGGATATTTTGCCCAGAATTCCGCTGACAAAAATAAGATCATCGTTCCTTTCAGAGCAAACAACACTGGCAACATCCTCGGATGGTACGAAGTGTCGGGGAAAGGCACAAATGCAACTCCTATTGTAAGTGGTATATATAAGCTTGACGGCAACAGCTACACCATGAACGGAGAAATCAACACAAATGATGCTGCTCTCAACAATCGCTTTGCGATATTCAGCACTCCATCTAGGGCATTCATTTATCTTGACTATGTCACAGCAAACAGTGCCTGTACTATCAATTCTGAAAAGGGCGGACTCCTTGCAATCTCTACCGATGAGCTCACAAAGCTTTCGCGTACATTATATTATAATAAAGAAGAAGAGGTTGCTCATAAGCAAACAGATGGTACTTCTTTCATAACAATTGACTCAAAATGGGTAAATATCGACAATCAGATTGGCATTGTTAGCACTAACGACAAGAAGTTCGCATTTGGCGATCGAGGAGCCAACAACTCTATCTACACGAGCAAGCTCTACCCTATGTTCAGTAACAAATCGCGCACAGTCAAAGCAAACGAAGTGGTTGACGCAAGAAACCTTGTTTACTACAACTTAGCAGATGCCGCAGAGACAAGAACACTGGCCGATGCAACAATGCCTATCAAATCTTTCCTTCCTAATGGGTGGAATGGCGTGATTGTAAATGATGGAAATCCTGTGTATATATTTCTCTCTAACTTCAAAGGTGAAAACAATGCTGCCACAATTGCTGATTTGCAGTATTCTGGACTAGCGCCTGTATTCAACCAGCAGACAACAATCATCGACAGTAAATCAACTTCCACATTCACAATTGCTCAAAACAATTCCTACGCACAAGAGATTACTTCTTTCATAGAAGGTACAGATGTTGAAGCGCAGATGGAAGGCAAGCAGTCGCTCTACATTACAGCGACAAAGAACACAACGGTGACTGTGCACATCAACGCAGACGCAAATGCCGCTGAGAGAACAAAAGCATCAAAGATTGTTGAACTAAAGAAAGGCGAAACCATTTATGCCTATCTGAAGAATAGCGAGGTATGCGTTCAGAGCGCGTCCATTCCCACGGTTGAGAAAGAAGACTATACTTCATACATCGTTAACCCATCGTTCGATGCGAGCGCAACGGGCTGGAAAGGGGCGCCTACAGTAAATATTGTATTGCAGAGAAATTCAACACAACATTTGATGTAAACCAGACAATTCAAGGATTACCAAAAGGCAACTATATTCTTACATGTCAAGGATTCTATCGAGACGGCAGCTATAACAATGCTGCTGTCCATCGATCTCAAGGCAAGGAAGCATTAAACGCAATTCTTTATGCTAATGAATCAAAAACAACCTTGATGTCGATATATGAAGATGCAAACAAACACGGTGCTACTGGCGTAAAGCAAAGTTCATACGGTTATATTCCTGATAACATGGAGCAAACAAGACTCTATTTCAACGACGGACTATATACTAATGTTCTTAATTGCACTGTTGGTGATGATGGAATCCTTAAGATTGGCATTAAAAAGAGTGTTTCAAACAGCAATGACTGGAATATTTTTGACAATTTCACACTCTCTTATCTTGGACTTCAAGAGGAAGATGAGCCAGAAGAGCCAAATGGAATCAATACGATTAGTCACACATTGAAACCTGCACAAGGCATCTATAC
>JAGHVC010000074.1 GCA_018064505.1 Candidatus Minthosoma caballi
TCACCTACCAAAGCAATATATAAATAATTTTGAATACTACTTTTTATAGACAATAAAAAATAACAACATATGGAATTAGAACTCAAACCACTCTGCTTGCCTTCTGACAATGAGCGCCCATTCATCATTGCAGGTCCATGTTCTGCAGAATCAGAAGAGCAAGTAATGACAACAGCTAAGCAACTCTCCGACAAGGGATGCCATATGTTCCGCGCCGGCATATGGAAACCACGAACAAAACCAGGAGGTTTTGAGGGAAATGGCGAAACTGCTCTTCCATGGATGCAGCAAGTGAAGCAAGAAACAGGAATGCTTACTGCTACAGAGGTTGCAACTCCAGAGCATGTTGAGCTCGCGCTCAAGTATGGCATTGACATTCTTTGGGTTGGCGCTCGCACATCTGCTAATCCTTTCGCCATGCAGGCACTTGCAGATTCTCTGAAAGGTGTTGATGTTCCTGTTTTTGTCAAGAATCCTGTCAACCCAGACCTAGAACTTTGGATTGGCGCACTTGAGCGTATCAATGGCGCAGGCATTAAACGACTCGGAGCAATCCACCGCGGTTTCTCAAGTTTCGACAAGAAAATCTACCGTAATCTTCCAATGTGGCAGATACCTATCGAACTTAAGCGCCGCATTCCAAACCTTCCAATAGTGAATGACCCAAGTCACATTGGTGGCCGCCGCGACCTCATTGCTCCGCTATGTCAGCAAGCTATGGATCTTGGCATGGACGGTCTCATAGTTGAAAGCCATTGCAATCCTGACGAGGCATGGAGCGATGCCAAGCAGCAAGTCACTCCAGACATCCTCGACTACATACTTTCCATTCTCGTCATCCGCGAGAAGATGCAGACAACAGAGAATATCTCGCAACTCCGTAAACAGATAGACGAAGTTGACGACGCTTTCATTGAGCTTCTTGCAAAGCGCATGCGCATAAGCCGCGAAATCGGTCAATACAAGAAAGAGCATGGAATGACTATCCTTCAGACAAGTCGTTACAGCGAGATTCTCGACAAGCGCGGCGCTCAAGGCAGCCTTTGTGGCATCGACCCTGATTGTATCAAGAAGATATTCGAGGCAATCCACGAGGAGAGTGTAAACCAACAGATGGAAATTATAAATAAGTGAAAAATGAATAATGAATAATGAAGATTACATAGTTAACAATTTGCTAATCATTGTATAACAACTAAAATAAATTATTCATTTTTCATTATTCATTATTAGTTTATAGTCATTAATATGAAAATTCTTATTTTAGGAGCAGGCAAAATGGGCTCGTTTTTCTGCGACCTTCTCAGCTTTGACCACGAAGTGGCTGTATATGAAATAGATGCAAAGCGTCTTAGATTCATGTACAATGCTGAGCGTTTCACCACTCTCGAAGAGATTGATGAGTTCAAGCCCGAATTAGTAATCAACGCCGTAAGCCTCAAATACACACTCCCTGTATTTGATGAGGTCATACCTCACCTCCCAGAGACATGCATTCTTAGCGACATCAGCTCTGTAAAGACAGGCTTCAAGGAGTACTACGAAAAGACCGGCATGCGCTATGTGAGTACCCACCCTATGTTTGGTCCTACTTTCGCAAATCTTGGCAAGCTCAGCAGCGAGAATGCCATCATCATTAACGAAGGCGACTTCATGGGCAGATGCTTTTTCAAAGAATTGTATAACAGTCTGAAACTCAACATTTGCGAATACACTTTCGATGAGCATGACCGTACTGTAGCCTACTCTCTTTCTATCCCTTTTATCAGCACCTTTGCTTTCGCCGCAGTCATGAAGCATCAAGATGCTCCAGGAACCACATTCAAGCGCCACATGAAGATAGCAGAAGGCGTGCTTAGCGAAGACGATACTCTCCTTCGCGAAATTCTCTTCAATCCTTACACCAAGGATCAAGTTGAGCAAATTCGCAAAGAGATGAAGGAAATCATTGAGATTATTGACGCAAAGGACGAAGAACACATGCAGAAGTTCTTAACAAAGATTAGAGCCAATATAAAATAAACCACACATTATTATATATAAAAGGATGCATTAGCAAGAAACACTAATGCATCCTTTTTTATTTTAGTAACACTTTGTATGTCAACAGAAACATAAGAAGAACCAAGCGTGTAAGTCTTGTCAACTATGCACAATGGGATGTTTGACTTAGTTGAGTGTCGATACTTTTACTTCCTAACAAACTCACCCTCAAACTGCTTTATTAATTCTGGATTAAGAGCCATTGCCCTCTTAATGTCGGCTATAGCTCCCTCCTTATCGCCAGAATGCATTCTAATGCTTCCTCTCAGTTGTAGAATTTCCGCATCCTCAACATGAAGAACATCAATGAGTTCGTCCAAATCTTTCTTTGCATCATCAAACTGCTGCATTTGAGCAAGCACAGTTGCACGCTTCTTGTAAGCCTCAACATTACTGCTATCTGCAGCTATCGCTTGCGTTGTTTCCACTATTACTTCTATTGGATTCATATATTTTTCAATCATTATTATTTAACCATACTTTGCAGCCTTCCACAATAACCCTCTCTTCATTAATCATATTGCGAAGTGCAGCATCCATATATTCCGTATTTGTTTGCAAAAGATTCTTTTTCAAATAAGTTATCAAATGAGGCTTGCCATCCTTCAGCAGCTCTTCAATGCGAAGTCGCGCCTCCTCCACATCCTTTGCAGGCAATTTCCCTCTTCTCTTATTAGCCAAGCACACATCACAAGTTCCGCAATCCCGAGCATTCTTTTCTCCGAAGTAATTAAGCAGCATTCTACTACGGCACTTTTCCTGAGAACTTGCATACTCCACAATCTGCTCTATTCGTTGTTTCAAATCCTCTTTTCTATCTAAATATACAGATTGAGGCAAAGAAATAAATTCTGATTCCACACGAGCAATTGAGAATGTAATAGTTGGTGTCTTACGATGAGGTATGAAATCTATTATTCTGCTATGATGCAGACTCTTAAGTATTTGATACACATGTTCAACATCAATTCCTGTCAGGTGAGAAAGAAACATTTCCTCAATATAAACGAAGCCAGCAAACACTCCTGAATAGTTTCTGAGAATAGCTTGAATAACAGCGTCTGTATCCTTATCCGTTTCATACATTCGATACAATTCATCTTTCCTCAGAATAAAATGAAGCGCAGACTTAAACTCCTGTTCCTCATGATATTCTATATATCCTGCATTATTCAAAAGATTCAAAGCGCTGTTTGTCTGAACAGGAAATTGGCAAAACTTCCTACAAAACATATCCATAGGGAAATAAAAAGTTCTCCCCAAAGCCTCTCCTACCCCCACCTGCAAGAAATAGCACACATTCTCGTATGTTTTCTTCACATACTCAATCTCCGGATATGTTTCAGGCACTCTTTTTTTCAGTTTCGTTGCATCCTGAGGATTGTATAGCAACACAGCATAAGATGATTTTCCATCACGCCCAGCCCTTCCAGCTTCCTGAAAATATGCTTCAAGCGAATCAGGAGTGCTGAAATGAATAACAAGCCTTACATCGGGCTTATCAATACCCATGCCAAATGCATTGGTAGCAACCATCACCCTCACCCTATTCTTCACCCAATTAGCTTGTCTAAAATCCTTCTCCGCATTAGTCAATCCCGCATGATACCCCTCCGCAGTGATTCCATTGTCATTTAAGAATCTTGCAATGTCTGCCGTCTGCTGCCTGGTGCGGACATACACAATAGAACTTCCTGTTTGCACACCGTTAAGAATATGAAGAATCTCGTTGGCCCTATCCTCTGTTTCCCTTACCACATAGATGAGATTCTTTCTCTCGAAGCTCATCGAAAAAACATTCTTTTGCTTGAATTCAAGCTTGTCTTGAATATCATCCACAACCTTAGGCGTTGCAGTAGCAGTAAGCGCAAGCACTGGCACATGGTATGGAAGCACATGCCTTACCTTTGCTATTTGCAAATATGAAGGGCGGAAATCATATCCCCACTGAGAAACGCAATGCGCCTCATCCACCACAAGCATGCTGACATTGTTCATGCGCTCAAGCTTAGCCATGAACAACTCAGACGAAAGTCTTTCGGGGGAAACATACAGCAGCTTGTAAGCTCCAAGCACGCTATTATCAAGCACTCTTATGATGTCATCACGCATCATTCCAGAATACACAGCTTCAGCCATGATTCCTCTCTCTTTCAGCTGACACACTTGGTCTTTCATCAGAGAAATGAGCGGAGTGACCACTATGCACAAACCACCCAAAGCAATAGCCGGCACTTGAAAGCAAACAGACTTACCCCCTCCCGTCGGCATAAGTCCAAGCGTATCACGCCCGCTGCAGATACTCTCAACTATTTCGCGCTGAACGCCGCGAAAAGAGTCATACCCCCAATATTGCTTCAATATCGATTCATAATCCATAACACTTTCCAGGGAAGCGCCCCCTGCAAATTACTCGCTTGTTCTGATATCCTCAATCAGCAGCTGCACCTCGCCATGCTTACGAGAATTCTCCTCCACGCTATAGACAATGTCAAATGACCTCTTTGTCTTGATATACCTCGCCTCCGAACTCTGTCCGAAAGCAATGCCATTCATCACATTATTCGACTTATTGTCAACAAGTTCAAGCTTTATGTGCTCTTGCTCCCTGCCCACCACCTTGCTTGTTCCGTAGTCATACACATGCTGCGTGCAGAACAAAGGCTTAGGATTCTCAGGGCCAAAAGGACGCATGCGCTTTAAGTCATTATGGAATTTAGGAGATATATCCTTAAAGTTTATCATGCCGTCAATGTCCAAGTTGGGATTCGTCTGCGCAGGATCAATATTCTCCTGAACATACGCTTTGAACCTCTTCTTAAACTCCGCCACCTTCTCCACTCTCATCGACAATCCCGCAGCATAAGTATGTCCGCCAAAATTATCGAGCAAATCCTCACAGTGCTGAATAGCCTTGTAAACATCAAACCCATTCACGCTTCTCGCGCTGCCCGTCACGATATCCCCGTCGAGAGTCAGGACAACAGCAGGGCGGAAGTAAACCTCAGTGATGCGCGAAGCAACAATTCCTATCACGCCCTTATGCCAATCCTCATTATAGATAACGATAGCACTCTGGTCGTCAAGAGCAGGAATCTGCTTCACCAGTTCCCCAGCCTCTTCAGTCATGCGCTTGTCCAGCTCCTTGCGCTCCTCATTATAGCGGTTTATCTTCTCAGCCATTTCAAAAGCATGATTATAGTCATGCTCCACAAGCAAGTCCACCGACTCCTTACCGTTCTGGATGCGACCGCTGGCATTGATGCGAGGACCAATCTTGAAGATGATGTCACTCATCGTCATATCCTTGCCCGTCAATCCACACACATCCATCACCGCCTTCAAGCCGATGCTTGGATTGTTGTTGAGCTGCCTCAATCCGTGGAAAGCCAGGATGCGGTTCTCGCCCATGATAGGCACGATGTCGCTGGCAATGCTCACCACCACCAAGTCAAGCAGCGGAATGAGAGTGCTGAAAGGAATGCCATTGCTGATAGCAAAAGCTTGCATAAACTTAAAGCCCACGCCACAGCCCGACAAGTCAAGATAAGGATAAGTGTTGTCCACACGCTTAGCATTCAGAATAGCCACAGCAGGCGGCAGCACCTCGTCAGGCACATGATGGTCGCAGATGATGAAATCTATGCCCTTGTCTTTGGCATACTGAATTTCATCAACAGCCTTGATGCCGCAGTCGAGCACGATGATGAGTTTCACCCCCTGCTCCACGGCATAATCCACACCCTTCAGGCTCACGCCATACCCCTCATCATTTCTGTCGGGAATATAGCACTCCACATTGCTGTAGAACTGCGTGAGGAAGCGATACACAAGAGCCACAGCAGTACATCCGTCCACATCATAATCGCCATAGATCATGATGCGTTCCCTCTGCCCCATAGCCTCGTTCAGCCTCTCCACAGCTCGATCCATATCCTTCATCAGATACGGATCATGCAGTTCATGCAGTTGCGGGCGGAAGAAAGCACGCACCTTGTCGGCAGTGTCAATGCCCCTCCTCACCAGCAGCTGAGCCACAGGCAAGCTAATGCGAGCGTCGTTAGCCAGCGCCGTCGCACTCTCTTGCTCCTCGGGTGTAGGTGGTTGATAATTCCATTTATATTTCATTTATGTTGTTATTTTTATTTTCCATCTCCAAAGTCCTAATATCCCTTCCAACCTTCCATCCCTTCATTCTCCGCATCACAGGACAAACATCCCTCCGCACCGTCAACAGCACATTTCATCAATATAGGTTGTAAAATTAATAAATAATAATGATATACGCCGCAAAAAGCCGTTTTATAATAAAAAAGTTTATGTTTTTTTTACTTTTTGTGCATCATATTGAATAAAAAACCAGTTATTTTTTGCAAACAAACGAATAATATTACTAATTTTGCAGCAAACAAAGTAGGTGTTCATAATTATTTTTATAATATATGTTCTCTATTTGGAAGCAGGTTTTGTTTTTACTTGAATGAGTGTAGCGGGCTACATGACTGAAAATAAAAACAAAAGATGCGACAAAGAGAGGCATATATTACAAAAATCGCCCGCAAAAGCAAAATATAAATAATTTTGAATACCTACTTAGCAAAAATACAACCACAAAACAACTAACAACACATGAGAGTTATCATCACCAAAGACTATGATGAAATGTCCAAATGGGCAGCCAACTATGTGGCACAGCGCATTGTAGAATTCGCCCCAACGCCAGAGCGCCCATTCGTGCTCGGATGCCCAACAGGCTCATCGCCCCTCGGACTTTACAAGCAGCTCATCAAGCTGAACAAAGAAGGCAAGATCTCGTTTCAGAATGTAGTCACATTCAACATGGACGAATATGTCAATCTTCCAGAAGAACACCCTGAAAGCTACCACTCATTCATGTGGACAAACTTCTTCAACCACATCGACATCAAGAAGGAGAATGTGCACATCCTCAACGGCAACGCACCCGACCTCAAGGCAGAGTGTGAGAACTACGAAAAGATGATAGAGCAGGCAGGCGGCATCGACCTCTTCATGGGAGGCATCGGTCCCGACGGCCACATAGCATTCAACGAGCCAGGCTCGTCGCTTGCATCAAAGACACGCGTGAAGACACTCACCACCAACACCATCCAAGCCAACTGCCGCTTCTTCGACAACGATGTCAACCTCGTGCCAAAGCAAGCCCTCACCGTAGGCGTCGGCACAGTCATGGCAGCGCGCGAGGTGCTTCTCGTAGTCAACGGTCCTGCTAAGGCACGCGCACTCCACAATGTCATCGACAATGGCGTGAACCACATGTGGACAGCCTCAGCCCTGCAGATGCACCCACACGGCAACATCGTGTGCGACGAGGAAGCATGCGTTGACCTCAAGATGTCAACCTACCAATACTTCAAAGACAAGCAGACCCTCGAAGGCATCGTGGAAGAATACCTCGAGAAATTCTAAGAGGGATTATCTATATTTTCAGGATTTGAGAAGATAGAGTAAAAGAAGTTAGAGAAGTTAGAGACGAATGTTATGCAGAACGCATCCTCTAGTATCGTCTTTAACTTCTCTAATTTCTTTAACTCCCTCAAATCCTTATAATCTCTCCAACCTTACAACCTTATCCAACCTCAAACCCAATACTCTCCACCGCCCCCCTGATGGCATCGTCATCAAGATCGTCGCCCGTCACCTCTGCCTTTCCGCTTTGCAAATCCACGGTGACTGCCTCAACTCCTGCCACACTTCTTATCACTTTCTCCACATTTGTTCGGCAATGGTTGCAAGTCATGCCCTTCACAATGTAAGAGCGCGTCTCGCAGCAGTCATCATCGTCTTCACCGCAATGGCAATGATCTTCGTCCTCGCAATGGCAATGCTCATTACCACAATGACAATGTCCATCGTGGCTATGCTCATCGTGACAATGACCACAAGAGCAAGTCTCCTTATGCATAAGCTTCATACGAAGCACGTTGAGAAGCAAGAGCACAAGCACTCCTGAGCAAGCCCATTCAAACCAGCCAGTTTCTTCGTGACAACATGCCTTCATCTCCACCAAAGCCTGTGTGAACCACTCACGAGGCAAGAGATAGTCGATGCCGAATCCGAACACGAGAGCGCCAGTAACGATGGCAATAAGATAGAGCACCAGCGTTTTCCTTCCCAGCACCTTGTTTATCACCAAAATAGAAGCTGCGTTGGCAGCAGGTCCTGCCATAAGAAGCACAAGCGCAGCTCCTGGTGTCAAGCCCTTCATCATCAGTGCCACAGCAATTGGAATACTGCCTGTTGCGCACACATACATCGGTATGCTGATGCAGAGCACAAGCAACATGCTCAGAAGCGAGTTGTCCTTGAAAATAGCGAACCAAGAATCTGGCACAAGAGCTGTGATAAGACCTGCGATCAACAAGCCAACAATCAGCCACTTGCCTATGTCCTCCATCATCTCCACAAACGCAAACTTAAACGCCTCGCTCACTTTCTGAGCAAAAGTGTGGTGCACCTCCGAATAGTTACGCGAATCGGCATTTGCCACACCCTGCACATCTTCGCTTTTCTCGAAACCGTTCACAAATACACCTCCCAGCACCGCTGTTACCAAAGCAACGATTGGACGCACAATTGCGAATGGCAATCCCATCAGCGAATAAGTGGCGAAGATGGAGTCAACGCCTGTCTGCGGAGTGGCAATGAGGAACGACACCACTGCACCTTTCGATGCACCTTCGCGTCGCAGAGACATTGCCGTTGGTATCACGCCACAAGAGCACAATGGCAGCGGCACACCGAAGATAGCTGCATTGATAACTGATCGGAACGTGTTGCCCGACAGATACTTAGTGTACCATCCGTTAGGGATGAATGCATGCATGATTCCTGCTATGAGGAAACCAAGAAGGAGGAATGGAGACATCTCGTTGACTATGTCAATCACTGCCTCGCCGAATGATGATAAGTAATTCATAAGCCTTGCTGTTTTTATTTTCGGGTGCAACTAAACGAAGTGCCTCTCGCATGAAGAAAATAGCGAACATCGACCATAGGGAGGTGCGCGTCTCTGATTTTCGAGTGCAACTAAACGAAGTGCCCCTCGCATGAAGAAAATAGCGAACATCGACCGAAGGGAGGTGCGCGTCTCTGATTTTCGAGTGCAAAGTTACGATGTTTTTGTTGCAACTGAATTGCAAACTCTTCCCTTCTTAGTCTTCCCTATACTCCAGCACATCACCAGGTTGGCAATCCAAAGCCTTGCAAATTGCTTCAAGCGTAGAGAATCGTATTGCTTTAGCCTTGCCCGTTTTCAGAACAGAAAGGTTGGCAGGGGTGATGCCTATCTTCTCGGCAAGCTCGTTTGATGACATTTTTCGCTTTGCCATCATCACATCTACGTTTACTATGATACTCATAAGCTCTGGCTATTAGATTGTCAACTCTTGCTCTTCCTTCAGGTCCTTGCCCATCAGGATAATCTGCGAGATAATCATCAGCGCCAAGCCTGTGATAATCAGCATCGGGTTTGCTTCGTTCACAAACTCTATATCGTAATAAGCAATCTTCACTTGCGACAACACGGTTACTGTCATGATGTAGCCTATCACCACCTCCGACAAATACGCCACAACCATCAGAATGCCAGATGTTTCCATATACTTTGAAATCTGTTGAGTGAACACCTCGCCTCGTCTGATTCGCTTTATCAGCTTAACCACAAGACAGAATATCCAGATGTACATCACGCTCATGATTGCAATTACAGCAACCACACCTGCAACCACACTATTCTTAATGCTCTCATCCTTTAAGAAAGGTACTTTTACCTTCACCTTCTGCATCTCCACTTTCACAGGATCAGGGAAGATGCTCATTGGATCTTTTGAACGCAATGTTGGATGTCTTGGGTTCTGTTTCGGGCGAACATTTACTGTCAATTCAAATGTAGGCTGCCATTCTGACTTAATCGTCCCATCTTGAAGCGTGTCGTTCTTCACATACTCCTCTCCGTCCATTTCGAAGTAGAGTATTTCGTCTTCATAGGAGACAGATGTTTCATAATGAAAATGGAAATAACCAGCCAACGCAAATCCTACGATGGCAACAATCAGCAATGTGCTGTAGATTTTAAGTTTTTTGTTCATAATATAAAGCTTTTGTAGTTATACGGTAAGTGAGTTTTCCCTCTCGATATTTGCCCCTACCCAATAGAGAATGCTGATGAGGAGCATCAGAATCGGCATGCTCAGTGCTGGCAAGATACCGGCAATGAGGTGAGCCTTGATGTAGGTGACTGTGGTTAGCACAATGGAAACTGCACTCAGCACGAGGAACAGTTTACCCAACTGACTATCGAAAAGGAAGCCACGACGCAGTACGGCCAGCGTACGCAGTACAAAGAAAAGTCCTGCACCGGTGATGACGATGTTCACAAAACTGTTGTAAGTACCGATGGTTTGAATGTCACTTGACACCGCGTCACCTTTAAGTGTGTCGAAGACGGCATTAAAGTGCATAATAGAGATGGCGAAATCGGCAGCCAGTACGAGGGCTGCCACGATAAATACCCAGTAGGTAATCTTGATCAATTTTACGCTTTTCATAATTTATTTATTGTTATACGATAATTAATTTCGGCGCAAAGATAAACGAATATTTTCATTCATACAAGAGAAAAGAAGAAAAAATTACCGAAAAACGATAAATATTTAATAAAAAGCATAAAATAGCAGGAGAATGAAGGGCAAAACCGTACAAATATGATGAAAGCGTCACAGCCGTGAGGAACCGTCAAGTATTGCAAAGGCATATCTACCCTTCGCACTCAGCAGCTCTCCAACCTCGCACTCTGCAACTCTTTAACCTCCCCCCCAGCACCCCTTTCAGCGCACACTCAGCAACACAAAAGTGGTGTGGACCACACCACTTTAGAGTGTGTGAGCGCAAGTTGATGGACTTGCAGAGTGAGAGGCAGAAGAGTGTGTGAGCGTAAGGAAAAAGAACATACGAGTGGGAATGCGCGAACACGCTGAGTGTGAAAGATTAAACAATGTTAAAGGAAAGAAGAAAAGCGCAAGGAAGTATTGCACGATTCAGTGGAAGTGCATATCTTTGTAATATCATTTTAATATCATTTCAATAGATAGTAATACACATTATTAATATTAAAAGAAAAAGTATGGCAACAAACAAGCAGAACATTCAGAACGAATGTGAGTACAATGGAGGATATCTGAACGGATTCCTCATGATCGTGATTGACATCGTGCTTTGGGCATGTGTAGTAGGTTGTATCATTTGGGGAGTAGCAACAGAAGAAGGGTTGCCATTCGCAATTATGACAATCTTGCTCATTTGTGCTATCATCTTCAGTTGCGGATTCACAATGCTGGAGCCTAACGAGGCAAAGGTTCTCACCTTCTTCGGCAAATATGTTGGCCCATTCCGCAAGACAGGTTTCTACTGGATCAACCCATTCATGAGCGCAAAGAACGTGTCGCTCCGTGCTCGCACCCTCAATGCTGAGCCAATCAAGGTGAATGACAAGACTGGCAATCCTATCCTCATCGGTTTGGTAGTGGTGTGGAAATTGAAGGACACATACAAGGCAATCTTCGACATCGACACCGACGTGAGCAACCAGAACCAAGTGGGCGGTGCTGCATCTGCTCGCATGAACAAGTTTGAGAAGTTCGTTGCCGTGCAGAGCGACTCAGCTCTTCGCGAGGTTGCTGGCATGTTTGCCTATGACAATGAGGGCAAGGACAAGAACGAGGTTACTCTCCGTGGCGGCAGCGAGGAAGTGAACGAAGTGCTGACAAGCAAACTCAACGAGCGCCTTGCAATGGCAGGCCTCGAAGTGACAGAGGCACGCATCAACTACCTTGCCTACGCTCCTGAAATTGCAGCAGTTATGCTTCGCCGTCAGCAGGCAGCAGCTATCATCGCTGCTCGCGAACAGATTGTAGATGGTGCTGTGTCAATGGTCAAGATGGCACTCGACAAACTCTCTGAGGAAGAGATTGTTGAACTCGACGAAGAGAAGAAAGCTGCAATGGTCAGCAACCTCCTCGTGGTGCTCTGCGCTGACGAGCCAGCACAGCCAGTAATTAATTCGGGAACATTGAATCATTAAAAAAGACCCACCCCTACCCTCCCTGGAGGGAGGGAGTGCCATGCGGGGTGTTATAAACAAATAATATGGCCATCGAGAAGAAAGACAAGAATAAGAGTTTCATTTTGCGCATTGATGCCGACACGATGTCTGCCATCGAAGCCTGGGCAGCGGACGAGTTCCGCTCCACCAACGGTCAGCTTCAATGGATCATCAACGAGGCATTGCGCAAGAGCGGACGACTGAAAAAAAAGAAAGCGGAAGGCAATTGAGCCTTCCGTTTTTTGTCGCTCACTAATAGAATACTTTATGCCAGAATCGTGACAAAATCATTTTTTTGTTGCTTTCAATACAAAAAAAAGAGCGATGGTCTTTTATTATATTATATAAATGTGTAATTTTGTGGCAATAACGAGGTATTATGCATCGTAGCGATTGCTTCACTTCTAAAAAGATTGCTTATGGCACTGAAGGCATACATTGCAAATCCGCTCTACGACTCGGTGTTCAAGTTCTTACTTGAAGACACTAGAATAAAAGCTTCTTAACCATTCAACACATGTAGCACAATTGAAAACCATGGACAAAATCATTTCTAACATATTAAACAAAAGTGGTTATGAAGACCTTAAGCCATTGTGTATAAATGGCAAGAAAAGTGGTTATTATGCTTATGTTGCATGGCAAAATCATTGCTGCACTATTTGTTTTTGCGACGAAAACCTAAACACAAAACAAAGAACTGATATTGGAATACCAGAAGGCATTTTTTACATTGCTGTTTCTGATGATTATTACTGTTATGGAGACACCACACTAAGCAATGGACTTCTTGTAAATTCTGATGGTCAATTTGTTAGAACTTGTATTCCGGAAGATTATGAGGAAAAGGCGTTTCTTATATCTCCGCTTATCAAGGAAGATTGCCACTGTACAGAAACACCATTTTATTACACACTTGGAAAACAGTATTATAGCATTGAAGGCCAATACTGCTTGTATTCGTTTTCATTAAGAAATTGTCATTTCTTCATTGGTAAGCTTAACCCCGAATGGTGCAGATTTACCAATAACAAAAAGGACTCGCCAGTAGAATATAAACTAATAGTAGTTGACGACAATGGAAAGGTTTTGTTCTCACAACAAAGCTCATTTGTTTTTGTATGGTGTTGTTCTGACGGTAGTTATTATATTGTAAGTTATGAAAAAGATGAGTACGCAATGTTTCTACGCCTTAGTGTGACAGACAACTCATTACGAACTATGGGGTATGGAAAGCCTTGCAATTCCACACGAGTCTATATTTATAAACATATAGGAGGCTATCAAGATGCTTTTCGTCCCAAACTAGGCTTTCTGTATAATAACTATTGCGATTGTACAGAAACAAGGCTACTAATATGTGGACAGCATTTCTTTTCAATTGTAGAGAGGAATAGAACTAATGATAATTTCGAGAGAATTCTTTCTTCCGAAGCATGGGAGAAACAATTTGATTGGTTGGAGTTTTTTAGATATAAATACTCTAATGACATATTACGTGTTAAGGTTGATGCTAATGAGATTAGCTACTCTGACATGAAGAAACGCGATGACGATTTTATGAAAGAATGGAGAAAAGGCGGAGCCTACTTGTTGTGTGACATGAAGGGATTTATATTCGCAGAACAAAAATATGGAGGAATAACATACATTCCATACAATCATTCTCTACCTAAAAAATGTGGTGTCTTGACAGAAGAACATAACATAATGATTCCTTTCTTATATGATGAAATTATTGGGCTTGACTTATTTACAGTGGAGAATGACACTAAGAAAGAATACAAGAGACTCTATATTGCACTTACTGGCACAAAGTCTAATGACAATTTGTACGATAGTGTCACTATTTATCTTAATGAGAAAGAATTGATTTCGTTAGTTTCGTGCGAATACAATATCTTTGACAACAAATATGTCCAATTAACATCATACAACGAACAAAATAATCCATACAATGTGCTGTATTATTATAAAGGGCAATTGATTGATGATGAGTATTCTCATGTTGAAAATGGTGACAAACTCTTTATAGAAAACCCTCGCTTAATTGAAAAACTGAGCGATTCATTTGATATAATGTTCAACAATTCTAATCCTAACATACTTGAAATACGTCACTATTTCAGTGTAGTATTCCCACCAAGGAATATCTACCGGAAATCAGCCCCAAGCCTGTGTTGCTGGAATAGCAATGAATTATGGATACTGGCAGGAAACTGTTACAACTATGATAAATACATACAGGAAATAGACATAAAAAGAAGATTGGAGGAATTAACGCATTTAGCGTCAGAAGGCGAATAGAATAATTAGATTATCATTTCATGCGAATTAGTAAAGAATGGAAACATATAGAAGACCTCTTATTCCCAACGCATTTTCATGCATACCTTGCTTGAAGCTATACAAAGGAAACAGATTTGCCCTAATTTGTGATAGCAACTTTCTCACAGATTATGATTTAATTGATGTACAAGAAATTATCAACACGGGAAAAGAACGTATATTTCTCACTCTATCAGCAAATGGCATAGAAATTATATCATCGTGTGGAAATCATCTTTCTGGCTTCATTGAAGGTATGGATTTCTCGAATGTTTATTATATTCGTAATGACTATGACAAAAAGGGAAAAGCCATTGACACTACGGTGCTATTTATGGATGATAAAAGATTCGGAATATATTCTATTCTACACGGCTGGCTATATAAGTTGTCGCAGGTGAGCAGCGTAGTTGTGTATGAACATCTTTTTGTAGTTGACTCAAAATACATTATTACATCCAAAGGAAACATTATTAACGGAACATTAAATGAGATTTCTATAGGCGAGGGATTTCGCTTTGGCGCACATGGGGAAACAGACAAGCGCCAACATTGTGCTAAATTATTGCAAGTCAATGGGCAAGAACGATATTTTGTTGTTGATGGAATCGATTTCTACGAAGGAGTCAAATCAACTAATAACAGCAAAATAATCATCTTTAAAGCACAAGAAGATTACGAATATAGATACTACATAGAAAAGAAGAAGTTTTATCTTGAATACATTGGGCGTGATACCTATGTTGACTACGGCAGCAATTATGGAACAGATTGGACAATGGAAGATTCATGGGATGCAATGACCGATGGTCAATACGGAGATTATCCTGGTAGTTGGGATAATGATATGTTTGGTTTATGATCGTTTGCAAACCATTGAAGGAGTGCTTGGAATCTTGAATATTTCTTAAACTTCCAAAAAGAAGCAAAAGGGGAAGCAAAAGGGGACGTTTCCCTCTTGTATCTTGATTACATGCAGTTTTGCCCGAACCATAATCTGAAAACGGGGTCGGCAATCACTACTTTGTTGTTGCTTGTGTCAATCAACTCTTTGTCTATGAGTGCGTTTTTGATTCGTGATACATTGGACTTTGCTCCCAAATCGTATAAGGAGGAAAGTGCTTTTGATGTGAAGTCGGAATGGTGGCCAGCACATACGGCACGAAGGAAATTCATCTGATAGGTGGTCAATCCCTCAATCTGACTGGTGAACAACCAGAATTCACCTTCTACCGACTTTCCATATATGAA